>CAYZLP010000323.1:0-5890 GCA_964478635.1 uncultured Caldilineaceae bacterium | reverse complement strand
GAGCCCCGTCAGAGCGTCCGCCCCGTTCACGCGGAGCGTGACGGTCGTGTCTGCCGCGGTGGGCGCAAAAGGCGCCAGATGGGCGATGTTGACCGTGGCGGGAGTCAAGTCCACGCCGGTGATCGACGCGGTCTGCAGAGGCAGTGCCGGGTTGCCGGGCAGCCCAATGGCAAAGACGTCGTAAATCTCACCGGCGTTCAGACGAATCGAGGGCAAATCTAGCGCAACCGTCGCGCAGTTGCTGCCGGCAAGGGCGATCTTCAGGTCATAGTCGCCGGGGGCGAAAGGTGCAAAATCTGTGACAGACTTGTAGGAGAAATTCTCGACGATAGCAACGCCGCTGTCGGTACAGATGTCGACCGCGGTCGTGGCGTCATCGGTCCCGAAGGGTGAAAAGTGACCGATCCGCAGCTTGGCCGTGTCGGTAGCCGGCTCGGTCTCATCCATCAGGGGCAATAGTTCCAGCGCCTGATTCGTTCCGTCACCGATGGCGGCAACCGTGTAGGCGGCGTCCGGATCCAGCGTAACCGTTGCCGACATGGCGGCGGTCGCTGTCCCCGTCGGAATGACTTCGATGAAGAGGTCGGTTGCGGACGGTAGCGATAGGCCTGTCGCGATATCGCCGAACTTGACGTCAGTAAGCTCTGCGACGCCTTCGCTGCTGCTGATTTTTACGGTGACGCTGGTTGCGTCCACATCGGCGCCGAACGGTGCGAAATGGACGACGTTTACCGTCGCGGTGGCGGGGGCGGCGCGCAGGCGCTGGCCAGCGGCCGGTAGCAGCGCCAGCATCAGGGCGAAGCCCACAATGCATGCACCAAGAATGCGATGTTGTGCGCGGACGTTCATGTTGACTCCTTTGAGTGCGGCATATAGGTTTTGATTGCCGGGGTTGCTTACGAGATTATCAGGTCGTGTGGAAAAGCAACGTACGACCCATTCCGATTGCACATCTTATTTCCAGGGATCGTCTAGGTTTCGTATGGGGAATGGCATGTATGGCTGAGAGCCTGCAGCGGAAGTCGCAAGCGAAAACTTGGTTGACTTTGGGCCAATTCGGGCTTATAATAATTGATTTCGCGGCGCTGCTTTCCAGTGAAACCTGACATGTCCGATTTTGTCTCCGTCAAGGAAATGTTTGTTCTTCCGATGGTGCCCGTTTGCTTTGAAAGGAGGCGTGTATGGACCGACAGTTCGAAGTCTACCGACGGCTGCTGGGCTATTTGAAACCTTACTGGCGTCAGGTGATTCTCGGTTATTCCGCCATGTTGGTCGCGGCGCTGCTCAATCTCTTCGTTCCACAGATCATCAAGCGCGCCATTGACGAGGGGCTGGCCGCGGGGTCGGCCGCTGCCCTTTGGCGTGCGGCGGTATTGATCCTGGTCATTGCCGTCGTACGCGGGCTGGCCGCCTTTGGTCAGCGTTTTTATGGGGAGTGGTTGACGCACCGGGTAGCCTATGATCTCCGCAGTGATTTCTACGCCACCGTGCAGCACCTGCCCTTTGCCTTTCACGACCAGGCCCATACCGGTGATCTCATGAGCCGGGCGACCAGCGACATCAGTGAAACTGAGCGCTTCGTCGGCATTGGACTCATGGACCTGGCCGGCATCGTGGTGCTGGCCGCCGGCATCATCGGCGCGATGCTCTGGGAAGATGCGCGGCTGGCGCTGCTGGCCCTGGCGCCCATCGTCCTGCTGTTGGTTTCGACCATCCGCTTTGGTAGCATCGTGCGCCCGATGTTCAAGTCCATCCAAGAGCAGATGGGTGTTCTCTCCACCAACATGCAGGAAAGCATGACCGGCATTGCCGTGGTGAAAGCATTTGCCCGGGAGCCCTATGAACTGGAGAAATTTGATCGGGAAAACGGCGTCTGGTTTGAACGGCGTTACCGCGTGATTCGCACCTGGGCCAACAACTGGCCCTTCTTTACCTTTCTGTTGGCCGTGAGCGTCTTCTTGCTGCTCTTTTTCGGCGGACCCATGGCCATGAACGGCGCGATTACGGTCGGGACGCTCTTTGCCATGATTTCCTACGTGTTGATGTTGAACGGGCCGGCGCAGCGGCTGGGCTTTTTGGTGAACCTCGCGGCCACGGCCGGCGCCAGCGCAGCACGTGTCTTTGAAATCATCGATACCACCAGCGAAATTGAAGAACTCCCCGACGCGCTGGAGCTGGATGCCGTGAAGGGGGCCGTGGCCTTCGAGCACGTAGACTTTGCCTACCAGGGCGGGCGGGCTGTACTGCGCGACATTACTTTCGAGGCCCAACCGGGCCAGCGGATCGCGCTCATCGGCCCCACCGGCTCCGGCAAGACGACCGTCATCAATCTGCTTCCCCGCTTCTACGATCCCACGGCTGGGACGGTGTGGATCGACGGCATCGACATCCGTACCGTAACGCTGGACAGCCTCCGTCGCCAGATCGGTCTTGTGCTGCAGGATCCTTTCCTCTTCAGCATGACCATTCGGGAGAATATCGCCTATGGCAAACCCGACGCGACGGCGGATGAGATTGTTGCCGCGGCGCGTGCGGCCAACGCCCACGATTTCATCACACGCTTTCCCGACGGATACGACACGCTGGTGGGCGAACGGGGCGTGACCCTCAGCGGCGGCCAGAAGCAGCGGGTGGCGATTGCCCGTGCGCTCCTGCTTGACCCTCGCATTCTCGTATTGGACGATTCAACCAGCAGCGTCGACACGGAGACGGAACACCTCATCCAGCAGGCGCTGGAGCGGCTCATGGTGAATCGCACGACCTTCGTGATTGCCCAACGGCTGCTGACCCTCAAACATGCGGACATGATCCTGGTGCTGAATCACGGCGAAATCGTCGAACGGGGCGCCCATGCCGAATTGCTGGCCCGTAACGGCCTCTATCGGGAAATCTATGATCTGCAATTGAAGGATCAGGAAGAATTTCGTCAGACCACCGTGGGATGAGCACGGTAGGATAGAGCAGGGAGAGACGCTATGGCCATAAAGCTAGACGGGAAGAGAACTGAGGCGGCGCCCATCGGCTGGTTTGAGCCCCTGGGCCGCCGGCAAGAGCTTGCGGAGCAGCAGGCCCGTGAGGCGCGCATTCGCCAGTTCCTGCCGGAAGATGAAGATGATGACGACGCTATTCTACTTGGCAAGGCCTATGACGGCCGCCTGGTGAGGCGCCTGCTGACCTTCATGGCGCCCTACAAAATGCGCCTGATTGCAGCCGTGATTCTCATGATTGTCACCTCACTCTTGAGCGTGGCCGGCCCGTGGATCATCGGCCGGGCGATCGATGCCGGTATCCGCACCGGAAACACCCGAGTTTTTCAGATTTGGACCGCCGCATTTCTGATTGCGGCCACGGCCGAATGGATCTTCAATCGCAGCCGCATCGCCATCATGGCGTATGTCGGCACGCGAGTGGTTGCCGATATGCGCAGCAATCTGTTCCGCCATCTGCACAAGCTGTCCCATACGTTTCACATCAACTATTCAGTTGGCCGGCTGATGAGCCGGCTGATTAGCGATGTCGGCGTGCTGCAGGACTTCGTCACCTGGTCCATCACGGGGCTGGCCCGGTCGGTTTTCATTCTAATCGGCATCATCGTGGCCATGCTGCTGATGAACTGGCAGCTGGCCCTGATTACCTTTTCCGTGCTGCCGCTCATGTTCCTCCTGACGAACTATTGGCGCAAGCATGTACGGCATGCGTACCGGGCGACGCGCCGGCGGCTTGCCCTTATCAATGGCTATTTGAACGAATCGATCTCCGGCATTCGCGTGACCCAGAGCTTTGTGCGGGAGGATCTCAACGCGGCGCATTTCGACGACCTCAATCATTCGTACCTGGACGCAAATGTCGAGGCGACGCGGCTCTCTGCCCTCTTCTTCCCGGGGGTTGATTTCATGGGTTCCGTGGCCACCGCGCTGGTCGTCGGCGTGGGCGGTTGGCTCGTACTGGGCGACGCACTGACCGCAGGTGCGCTGGTGGCGTTTGTGCTCTACGTCGAGCGCTTCTTCGATCCAATTCGTGAGCTGGCCCAGCGGTACAACACCTTTCAGGCCACCATGGCGGCAGGCGAACGCATCTTTACCTTGCTCGACACCATGCCCGATCTGGAAGATGGACCGGGGGCATTCGACTTGCCGCCGATTGAAGGTGAGGTGATTTTCGATCGGGTCGACTTCGGCTACAAACCCCAGGAACCCGTACTCAGCCAGGTGTCGATCCATGCCGAACCGGGCCAGCGCATCGCCCTTGTCGGTGAAACCGGCGCGGGCAAGAGTACCATCATCCGGCTGCTGGCGCGTTTCTTCGACGTCACGGGCGGCAATATCCGGATCGACGGCTATGATGTGCGCGAGGTGACCATGGCCAGCCTGCGCTCACAGCTCGGCATCGTATTGCAGGATAGTTTCCTCTTCGGGGGGACCATTGCCGACAATATCCGCTATGGGCGATTGAACGCAACCGACGCCGCCGTGACAGGGGCTGCGGAGGCTGTAGGCGCCGATGCGTTCATCCGCCAGATGCCGGATGGCTATCAAACGGATGTGGGCGAGAATGGTGTCAACCTGAGCGTGGGCCAGCGGCAGCTCATCTCATTTGCCCGGGCCCTTCTGGCCGATCCGCGCATTCTGATTCTGGACGAGGCGACCTCCAGCGTCGATACTGCCACCGAGAAGCTCATCGACCGCGCGCTGGATCGGCTGATGGCCGACCGGACCAGCTTTGTCATCGCCCACCGGCTCAGCACCATCGTCAACGCCGACCAAATTATCGTCCTGGATAACGGCCGCATTGTAGAGGCCGGGAATCATGCCGACCTGCTGGCGCAACGGGGGCGCTACTATCATCTCTACACCATGCAGTGGGCGAGCGAAAATCCGGACGTCAGCCTCAATTAGGTTTGCAGCAGCGATGGAGCCCCAATTCGTGAAGACGGCTCTGGGCTTCGTCAAACATCTGCCGGTCTATGATGCTGGGTAGCGTGAACTCGCATGCATCCCGATCCAGCTTGCCCGTGGCATAAGCCGAATTCTTCAAGATCTGACAGATGGATTCAGCCTGCCAGTGGCTGTGCCGGCGTTGGGTCCCAATGTGAAATTTGTTGAGCTTCTGGGCGATCTCTTCCGGCGTGTCACCATGAATGAAGAGGGAAAAGATATCCCAAACGACACTGGCCTGCCGTTGGTTCAAGGTGATACTCGCTTCTTCTGCAACATAGCCATAGGGGGCTGAAAGACACACGTTGCACCTCCACACTGTGGGCAATATGGCGGATAATCCGATCCGGGCTTTGGTGATGATCGCAGAGTTTTCGGAGGAAGCGGGATATCATAACGGTATTGTATGCCATTATTGCGGAACTTACAATCATGCGATTTGCAGAAATTACATCCCTCCCGCATGCTGTCGACTATGACCATTCTACGCGTTTTGCTCATTGCCGATGATCCACTGGCGCGCGCGGGCTTGGCGGCATTCGTGGGCGACCTCGAGAACTGCGAAATTGTCGGGCAAGTTGCCGCCGATGCTCAGCTTGCCCTGGCGCCCGACCTGTTTGAGCCGGATGTCGTGCTGTGGGATCTGGGTTGGGATCCCATGTCGGATTTTGAGAATCTGGCCGAATTCGCGGCTCTCTCCCCTGCTCTCCTGGTTCTGCTGGACGATGCAGGGCTCGCGGGCGCTGCGCTGGCCGCCGGGGCGCGGGGGCTTTTGCCCCGGCGGATTGACCCGGAACAACTTCAGCTCGCACTCATGTCCGTCGCCGGCGGTCTGCTCGTCATCGGGCCTGAGCTGGCCGATGCCCTTTCTGCAACCGTTGCCCTTCCGGTGGAGCCCTTGGTCGAAGAGTTGACGGCCCGGGAGATGGATGTCCTGCAGCTCATGGCAGAGGGCG
>CAYZLP010000322.1:2371-5944 GCA_964478635.1 uncultured Caldilineaceae bacterium | reverse complement strand
TCTTTCTCGTCGACGATGCGGCCCAGCTGGCGCTCTTCCTGGCCGAGCGGGCCCGCGGAACGCTCGTGCTGCCCAGCGATTTGGCCGATCTGCTGGAGACGCTCTCGCGGTCAGCCATTCTCGTTCCATAGCGACCGGCAGAGCACTCAGCACTGACAGGCCAGGCTTCGACAGGCTCAGCCGGCGACTGGCTCAGCCGGCGTAGATCGTCCTGCAATTGAACGCGTCGCTTCACGAGCGCGCATCCGCATAACCCGTTGATCCAGAAGAGAGGTAATGTCATGATTTGCCAGAGCAGATTGATGGCGCGTGGAGCGGTCATCCTACTGGTCTTGGCGCTGGCCGCCTGTGCACCGGCAGGAACGCCTGCCGGCGAAACGCCCGCGGAATCGGCCGCCCCGCCGGAGGTCCAAATCGAAAGCGCCCAAGCGCCGACAACAGAGAGCCCGGTTCACGTGCTGGCCTACGCCCCCGACGGAGCCATGCTCATCTCCGGCCATGGAGATGGTACGCTGCTGCGTCGCGATACCGCGGGCGCGGCAATCGCGACGCTCAACGGCCATGAAGGAGCCATTGTGGGGATCGCCGTCAGTCCGGATGGGGCACGGATCGCCACCATCGGCGAAGACAAGCGCACGCGCATACAGAGCGCCGACGGCAGCAGCGTCTGGACCGTGCCGGAAAGCCTCAGCTTGGCCAATTCCATCGATTTCAGTCCCGATGGAGAGACCCTGGCCGAAGTCTATTGGGAGAAGCTCGAGTTCTGGCCCATGTCCGATCCCAGCGCGGGCGCGACCAGGGCGCAGGGACTTGAACCGAGCATCCGCCTGGCCCGCTATGCGCCGGACGGATCGTCCCTGGCCGTGGCCCTGGCCAATACCGGCCTGGCCCAACCGGCGATTTTGCATCTCGATCCGCAAGACGGCACCGTTTTGCGCAGCGTGACGCCGCCCATGCCCATTGAGGCCCTGGTCTATGCACCGGATGGATCGCATTACGCAACCGCCACAACCGCAGGAGTCCAGATCTGGACGGCTGAAGGCGCCACCCCCGAGCACACGTTGGATATCACCGACGTACGCGCGATGGCGTTCGGACCCGACGGGTCGAGCTTTTTCACGGCGGCCCAGCCCGGCGCTGAACTCGAAGTGACGCGCTGGAGCCTGGATGATGGAGCTGCCCTCGACAGCCGCACCGTCGACGCTGGGGGCAGCGTGGCTGTCGCTTTCGCGCCGGATCTGTCGGCCGTCGCCGTGGGCGACGCAGACGGCACGGTGACCGTTACGCCTCTCGATTAGGGGTGTCGCGGCGTCCTGGTGCGATGACAGTCACTGGCTTAACGTATCCGGATTGGCCAGACTCGGTTGAGCCAGTGACTGTCACCGCACCAAGCGAGACGCTCCCTTACGGCGCAATCTCTACGCGCCCGATCAGTACTTCGCCGTCACCCGTGGTCTGGCCTCCGGCCCCCGTCACGGGCAGGCGCAAGACACCGCCGCTCGCCGTCTCATAGAGACCTGTCCAGAGTTCGTAGGTGCCCGGCGGCAGGTCTTCGGGTATAGGCAGTGCAAACTCAGAGAGAATTCGATCCCCGGTACGCCAGTACGTTGTCGGAAAACGTCCCTGGGCCGGCGCTTCGTCGATACCCGCAACCTGCCGCCCATCCACCGTACGCAGGTGGACAAACGCCGCATAATCGGCAGCAGGCGGCCCCATTCCCTCCCAGAAAAGGCGGACCGGCAGCAGTTCGCCGAGCCTATGGCTGGTTGGCGCGTTTGCTCCGGCCAGACGAATGACGCTGCCAAATTCCACGTCAACCGACGCCAGATCATACGTCTCAAGCTCCAGCGACCGGTGGGGTTCTACCACCACCTGGCCGACAAAGGGCGTCACCGGCGCGCCCTGGCCGTCGATGGCCGACAGGGGCTGATCGTCGACGGACGCCGGATCGACAAAGCCGGCGTAAACGGTCGCCAGCAACGGCGAACGGAGATCGACAGCCTCTTCCACTTCAACGGCATAGGCATCGGGATAGAGTGCGTCGGGTTGCCAGAGCGAGGTCGGATTGCGGCCCCAGCCCGGATGGGTCGTGACGTTGCCGATGACGTTGCGCTGGTCGTCGAGGAGTTGGATGAAGAGGCGATAATCCTCGTTCAGCACAGCCGGCGCCCGCTCATAGAGCGTGATGACGGCCGACTCGCCCGGCTTAATACGCTCATCGACTATGGCGATGCCGTCGAGCCGCAGTTGGCCTTCCTCGCCGTAGCGCAAATCCAGGGCCTGTGCGCCTGCAGGGAGTGCCGCAACCGGCGCCGGCGCGCGATAGGCCGTGGGTATCAACACCGTCAGGGCCAGCAGCGTCGCGCCCAGCAGCAATAGCGGCAGCACCGCCTGACCGGCTTTTTCTATGGGTTGCGGCAAATGGCGCAGCCACCCTTCCAGACCGCCGGCCAGCAAGATGGCGAATGCGCTCAAACCGGGAAAGATGAGCCGCCCCTGGCTGCCGGTGGCCCGGCTCGTCCAGTAGAGCAAGAGCAGCAGCGACAGCACCGCCCAGACGAAAAGCAAAAGCCGCACCCGATCGGCAGGCCGCTTCAAGCCCGCCCCACGCCCCTGGCGCTGCCGGTCAACCATCCACCAGCTCAGGCCGGCCAGCGCAATCAGCGTCAGCCCGTCGAGCAGCCGGTAGATCCACAATGGCAGCAGAATATTGAACCAGCCGAAGAGTCCCCAGAAAGAGTAGCGCAGGCCCCGGAACTCCCGCCAGAAGCCGCCCCACGTCAAGGGTTCCTGGCGCCGGCCGTTGATGGCCAGCAAGTTGGAAAGACCGAAGGGATCGCCGTAGAGCGTGAAGTTGCGCCAGTACCACCAGCCGGCAATGACGAGCACGGGCAGGGCTGCTGGCAGCAGCGCGCGCAGGGGCAAGCGCCAATCCCGTCGCTGCCACGCCATGCCCAGGACGGCCAGGCCGGCCAGCACAAAGAGCCCCAGGCCCTGAAGCTTGCTTAGCGCAGCCAGCCCCAACAGCACGCCCAGGACGGACCACTCCCACCAGACCGGCACACGGTCCCGGGGCATGGCGACGAGACGGGCCAGCCAGAGGACGGTGGCCGCGGCCATGGCCGTGACCATGTTGTCGTTGTTGAGGGAGCCGGCAATGAAGCCGAACTGGGGCAGAAACGCGACGATGGCAACGGCCGCCAGCGCAGCTGCGTTGCGACCAGGAAAGGCCAGCCGAGCCGTGGCATAGGTGCAGGCCAGCGTCATCATGCCCAAGACGACCGACAGCCAGCGCCCCAGATGAAGGGCCAGGTTGGCGCCCGTCAGCGGCAAGGGCGGCCCGCCGCTGTAGAGCATGCGGTTCTTGTTGCCCGGATAGAGAGGATCGCCGATGTTGGCGTGGGGATTGCGGATCGAGATCGCGTCAAAATCTGACTGATCTACCCCGGCGCTGAGCGCGCCCGCCAGCAGATAGTAAAGCGGCGCTTGGCTACCTTCCTGCTCCCAGGGCCCGGTGCTGGTGGCGGACTGAACCGGCAGACCGTTGCCGGCGGCCACATGGCGCACGAAGCC
>CAYZLP010000322.1:0-2271 GCA_964478635.1 uncultured Caldilineaceae bacterium | reverse complement strand
AAGGGCCTCATCGTTGCGCCTCGATGGTGCTCAGGTCGTAGGGCAGAATGAGGGTGACGCCGTCGGGAGCCGCCGCGCCCAGACCGGGACCGGTTACTGGCAGCTTTTCGCCGGTTTCGGCATCGTAGATCTGAAGCAATAGTCGATCCTCTGCCGTTAGTTGGGCCAGGAATTCGGGACTGTCGAAGGCGACTTCACTATACTCCAAGATGGTCTTGCCCGGGTCCTGCCAGAAGGCAGTGGCAATGGCTCCCTCATAGGGCTCCCGCTCCGTCTGGGCGAGAACCTGCCAGCCGTCGCCATCAGGGCGGGCCACCTGCAAAATGTACTTGTAGCGACGCTCGACCGGCGCCAACGGTTCCCAGTAGAGATCGACAGGCAATGAGTGGCCGTCGACCAAGGGCAAGCCGACATCGAAGCCGCGCAGGCGGATCAGCTCGCCAAAGTCGCCGTCCACAGGATAGGGGGCGGCCTCAATGACGCCGGCGTCGAAGACCGTCGGCTCTGGCAGGTAGAGAAGCATGCGCAGGAACGAGTTCTCGGATTCGAAGCCATACTCTTTGACCGGGAAGGCCCGGTCGGCCAACCAATCGTCCACGACCCGGTCGAAGTCATCGGTGATCAGGGGCGCGACCCGGGCGTACCAGATCCGGCGCGCGCCGTCGTGAAGCGCCGTCAGCCGGGCTTCCGTATCGGCCTGATTGCCGGTCAGGAGGGGCACGATCTGCCAAACCAGATCGCCAGGCTCGGGCTGGGCTGCGACCAACTCGTCGGGCAGGTAGAATTCGTACATCCGTGCAAACTCGGGCGAATGCAGGATGACGACATCGCCCGGCTGCAGATGGTCCCGGAGCGTCTTGCCCAATCCGGCGAAATCGGTCGTCCGGGGATCGACACGGGTGTAGTACTGTCCGTTGGCGTAAACCATGCACCCGGCCAGCACGAGTCCCAGCAGCAGCCCGGCCCAGCGGCGGCGACTGCCCAGCCAGCCTACACCTGCGGCCACGGCCAGCAGAAACGCTCCGCTGATGATGGCCATGTGGCGGGCTGTCATGTAGGAAGGCAGAAAGCGGTTGACGAGCCATAGGGCCAAGGGCGGCGCCAGCACCAGTGCGCCCAATACCCAACCGTCGGCCCGAAGCGCGGCCCGATTGCGCACCGCCGCCACCATGCCGATGAAAGCCGTGAGTGCAAAGAGCAGATTAAACCACCAGACCCGATCGATGGCCACGGCCGGCCCAAAGCTGAAGGCATTGAGCAAGTCCTTGGCCAGCGTCTCCAGCTCGACGGCCGTGAAGTTGCCGCCGGCACCCGGCTGGCTTAGAATCCACCAGGCAATCAGCAAGCCGCCGGCCAAAGCGCCCGCGCTCAGTACGCCGGCCAGAATCAGACCGCGGGTGCGGTTCTCGCGGAAGATGTGCAGCGCGACGATGCCGATATAGACCGGCATGAGGTAGATGGCGAAATAGTGAGAAAGCAGCAGCCCGGCCGTGAAAACGCCCGCCCACAACGCTGCCCGAAGCCGGTCGCTGCCCTGGCTTTCGGTCCAGCGCAGCAGCCAATAGAGGGAAAGGGGCGCCAGCACGGCCACCTGTGCGTACATGCGCACTTCCTGGCCGAACCAGAGGTGGTAGGGGCTGAGTGCGGCCAGAAGCGCCGCCCAGGCCGCCGTAGTGGGCAACGCGATCCGGCGCCGCTCGAAGAGGCGCGCCACGCTCCACAGCGCGGGAACGAGGAGCGTGGCCGCAAAGGCCGCGGGCAGGCGCAGGGCGAATTCACTGATGCCGGCCGTGGCGATAAACGCGCGCAGGGGCACGAAATATGCAAAGGGATGCTGGTCGCGGGTGACGATCTGATTCTCACCGTCGCTCAAGACCAGGCGGCCCAGGAGCAGATCGCTCCATGGGCCCTCGGACCGCTGGAGACTCAGGCTCTCGTCCCACCAGAGGTTGACCGCGTCGAGTTCCGTTAGCAGACGCGCAAAGGCCACCAGCACCAGGCCGAGCAGCAGCACGCGCAGCCAGGCCGGCGTGGCGCTCGGGGGGGATGCAATTGTCGGAGCTTGCCGCGACATGATGGAATGCCTTGTGGCGCACAGAGCGATCAACAGAAAGCTAGATCATAGCACAGGGTTATGCGAAAGGGGGAAGCCGCGGGGTGAGGATGGGCAGCATTCCGGGATTCGGCCACGACGACTTCCGGTCACCGCAGTCGTTCTGGCCGAATCCCGGAATGCGGATCTACATCCAACCTGATTGCCCCATCGATCAC
>CAYZLP010000321.1:0-5949 GCA_964478635.1 uncultured Caldilineaceae bacterium | reverse complement strand
GGGTCCAGTTGGTCTGGGTCAGGATCCGGACCAAGAGGAATTCATTGTAGGCCAGCAGGAGCGAGAAGAGGGCCGTCGAAACGATCCCGGGCCACATGAGGGGAATGATCACCTTGCGAAAGGCCGTGAAGCGATTGGCGCCGTCGATCATGGCCGCCTGCTCCAGCTCCACCGGAATCTCCATGAAGAAGCTGCGCAGCATCCAGATGGTGAAGGGCTGGTTCACGGCCACCAGCGTGATGATGACCAGAAAGAGGGTGTCCAGCGTGTTGGTTGCGTTGCCGATGGAGTAGTAGGGCAGGATGAAGGCCAGCCGCGGGAGCGCGCGGAAGGCCAAGGCTGCAAAAAGAATCAGGACCGCGCCGATGCCGGCATAGCGGGCCAGGGCATAGCCGGCCAGGGATCCGATGCTGATGGAGACCACCACGGTCCCGACCGTCACAATGATAGTGTTGATGAAGTAATCGTAGAATTTGGCCGTGTCGACCATACGCGGGATGGCCCACAGTAGCGCCACGAAGGCCAGGGCGACGAAACCGTAGATGACGCCGTTGGGCAGGGGGATGTGTTCGGCGAAGAGCAGCAGGCAGATGAGAATCACTACGGCCGCGATGAGGAAGTAGGCGATCATGGCGCCGTTTTCGGGCGTCGAACGGAGCCATAACTCCTGGTAATTTTCCCACGTCGGCGTGAAGATAAACTTGGGCGTGCGTGAATTGGCGTCCTTCAGCGACTTGAACGACTGCAGGAAGGTCCACATGAAGGGCACGAAGCTGTAGATCGCAAAGAGGATTAGGGTCAGGTGGATAAAGAAACGGCCGGCCGGGCTCTTGATGCGTTCCATTTTAGCGCTCCTCAACCTGCTCTTTGTACGACTGAATCAGCGTCGGAATCAGCACAATCATGATGCCGATGACGGTCAAAACGGCCATGGCGTTCGCTTTCCCCAGCCGCTGCACGGTCATCGCCGTCTGGAAGTTATAGGTCATGATGGTGTCGGCCTTGTAGATCGGATTGAGCTCTGAGAGCACGAAGACGCTGTCAAAGACCCGGTAGGCGTCCATGATGGAAATGAGAAGGATCAGGATCGTCAGGGACTGAACGTGGGGAATGACGATGTAGCGCACTTTCTTCCAGCGGGACGCGCCGTCGATGGACGCGGCCTCCAGCAGGTCCTGGGGCAGCGTCTGCAGGCCGGCGAAGTAGGTGACCAGGGCGAAGGGTGTCACATACCAGATGCCGTGCAGAATGATAAGCGTCTTCACCGACACTTCGTTATAGCGGAACCGCGTGTCAAAGATCGTTTGGTACCAGTAAGTGAGCAGACCAGAAGGCTCAAACAACTGCTTGAACATCAGGGTGCCCACGATCGGCACGATGATGAAGGGAAGCAGGAAGATCGAAAGATAGATGCCTCTGGGCAGACCCGAGACCTGGTCCAGCAGCAGGGCGACGACAAAGCCGATGACCAGCTGTGCGGGAATGACCAACAGCATGTAGAGCGCCGTAAAGCGGAACGACTGCCAGAAGCGGTTGTCGGTCAGCACGTCGACATAATTGCGGAAGCCCACGAACTGAGGATCGTTGATGTTCGTGAAGGTCATGAAATGCATCCCCAGCCAGATGGCCATGCCCAACGGGATCACCATTAAGAGCGTCATGATGATGATGCTCGGGGCAGCAAAGCGGTAAAACGTGCCTCGTTCCATGGGTCACTTCTCCTTTGCTGGGCTCATGACGTTTCCGCCCGATGTCAATATCCTGCCGCCGGCTGAGCCTGCCCACCGTAGGCTGAGCCTGTCGAAGCCTGAGCCGTGCCCGCAGGCTGAGCTTGTCGAAGCCCAAACCTGTCCACCGTAGCCTGAGCCTGTCGAAGGCGGCGCCGCCTTCGACAGGCTCAGGCTACGTATACTACAGGCCCACTCGCGGAGCCTTTGCCGGCGTGACAGTCACTGGCAGCACGTATTCGGGTCGACCAGAGGCGCTTGCGCCAGTGACTGTCACGCCGCCGCGCAGGACCGCTGTCACGCGCAACGTCGCCTAGTTCGTAATGTAGCCCTGAGCAGTTGCTTCTTCGATATAGGCCTCGGCCGCGGCGTCCAGGGCTTCTTGGGCCGTCATCTCGCCCGTGCCGACCAGGGGCAGGAATTCGCCCAGCTTGGCCCGCACGATGCCCACGGCCGGGTCCTTGTCATAGATGCCGATGCCTTCAGCGATGGTCTGGGTGGCCGCCGGCAAGTAGGGGCCGCCAAACTCGGCAACGCTCTCGCGCGTCGTCATGCCGACTTGCGCGGCGCGCTGCTGGCTCTCCTGATCCGCCGCTTCCATGATGATGCGGAAGATCAGGTCCGGATCGTTGGTCGTATTGGCGGGAATCATGTAGAAGTCATTCCAGGCGGAGCCGGCCCGGGGACCGTCGGCCATGGCCCGGGGCGCCGGCGCATAGGCGATGACATCGCCCAGGTCGGTGCGTTCCGGATCGGTCATGTTGGCCGCGCGGCTGGCCCACATGTTCGTGGCCGGCAGGGTGCCCAACTGGACAGCGACTTCCTGATCGTTGAGGTCGAAGGTGTAGCCGTCGATGCCCATGCAGGCGTCGGCAACCTCGACCAGCTTCTCGACGGCGGCAACGCCGGTCTCGTCATTGAAGGTCGGCATCTTGTTCTCGTCGAGGAACTGCCCACCGAACGCACGCTGCATCTGGAAGAACTCGATCTCCCAAGCCCATCCGGCCGAAAGATTGACGGTGAAGGGCATGTCCCAGTCCGGGTTGTCCAGGCCGATGGCGTTGCAGACTTCGATCACCTCGTCGTAGGTCTCTGGTACGGTCAGACCGAGTTCGTCGAAGACGTCCCCGCGGTAGATGAGGTGGAGCGTGTTGCCCACGATGGGCACGCCGTAAATGTTGCCGTCGATGGTAACGCCTTCCCATGCCTTCGCGGGAATATCGTCCAGGTTGTATTCTTCCCGGTACTTGTCGACGAGGTCGTTGAGGGGCATCATCCAGCCGACGCCGGCCCATTCACCCACCTGGGCATTGGCGCCGTGAACGATGTCGAAGGGCGCGTTCCCGCCGGTCGAAAGGGCCAGGCGCACCTGCTCCTGGGCATCGGCCGAGGCCAATAGCTGGGTGTTGACGGTCAGGTTCTCGACTTCGTTGCACTTCTCCAGCTCTTCGGCATAGAAGTCGGTGATGGGAAAGGACCAGCCGATCATGTTGATCTCCACCGACTCTGCGGGCGCTTCGATGTTGCAGCCCCCTTCCGCCATCTCCTCACCGCCGGCGGCTTCGGCGCTTTCGGCGGCCGCGCCTTCTGACGCCGTCTCCGCGGGCGCGGCCGGGGCCGCACAGGCGCTCAGCGCCAGCCCGATGACCATGAGCAAGGCCAAAATCTGGAACAATCGTTTGTGATGCATGGACATCTCTCCTTGTTGAACTGTGATGCTTGAACTGTGATGCTTGAACTGTGCAATGAACGGATCGATCAAGTTATCGAAAACCATCTCAACGGGTGTTTCACTGTCGCAAGAGACCTATCCGGGCAATGACGGCGCTGCCGGCAGGGCGGCAAAGAGATCGATGCCTAACTGCAGGAAGAGATCGGGCATGTCGATAAAGACCCAGTTTTCCGCCAGGAGATCCCCCTCGCGCCGCCACCAGTCCATCACGCGCATGCCGATGCGGCGCTGGGTCGCCCGTGCGCCCAGATAATCGCCGGCATGGGTTGCCACCAGACTGGGCCATCCGGTCGACGCCACGTACATGCCCTCCGCAATGCGCGCGTCATGGTGGCCGCCTTTGCGATCGGGGAAAGCGTGCAGGAAAGGCGCCTGATGGAGTTGCTCGAAGCCGCCGATCCCGTAGGTCGTGCCGATGCCGCCGGGGCCAAACCAGTGCATGGTCTCGGTCCAGAAGCGGCCGTTCCCCATGCTGGCAAGGCTTTTCCGGTCATAGGTGGCCAGCCCCTCAAAGAGCATGTCGTTGACCAGGGCCAAACTTTGCTCGCCGGCCGCTGGGTCCTGGGCCGTCAGTAGGAGCCCGTCCCGAGTAAGGGGGCCGGGAATCGAGATCGCGGCGCCCAACTGGGGTGGCAACAGGGGGACACCGGCGGCGTGCATGAAATCAATCAAGTCGAGGATCACCCGGCCGCCGACGATTTTGCCTTCTTCGACCCGGCAGAATTCCCCAAAGCGAATACGCATTTCCTTGCCCGTAGCCGGAATGCCCAACCAATCCCGGGCAAAGGTGCCGACAAAATCGCCCGTGGCGCAAACCCACTCCCCAAAGCATGCAGCGTTGTCCTGCGGGCGCTCGCTCTGAAAGGGTCCCCCGAAAAAAATGTAGCTCTCTCTCCGGAGATCGGGGAAGGCCCGGCGCATGGGCTGCCAGTAGCTGGCAATCAAGCTGTCCCGCTTGCGGATGCGGTTAAAGGGATGACAGCCGTACCAGTCGATTTCTCGCGACAGGAATTCAGCGACCACCTCGGCGGCGTCTTCCGCCGGGGAATCATCGAGCCGTTGCCAGTATTCCCACACCAGCTCTTTGTTGGCCTGCGTGCGTGCGGATGTCATTCACATCTCCGTCAGGTGTATGGCAGCTGGATTGATTTACGGTAGCTGTACAGGCTACTTCGGTAGAATCCTGCAATGTGCGTAGTAACTCGGAGAAGAACCTCCCGGCGATCGTGCTCTCCCGCGTTACCGGAGATTCTCTCCGGAACCTGTCGATTCACGCAGAACGAGCGTAACCGGCAGCATATGCTGCGCAGGCGGCAGGGTATAATCCGCAATCTGGGCTAATAGGCACTCAACGGCCAGGCGACCCATTTCCGGAATGGGCTGGCGAACGGTGGTCAGGGGCGGAACGGTGAGACCGGAGGTCAGGATGCCGTCATGACCGGCAATGGCCAGATCGGCAGGAATGCGAATGCCCAGCTCGTGGGCAGCGGCCAATACCTGCATGGCCATCGGATCGGTGAAGCAGAGCATGGCCGTTGGCGGCCTCTCAAGAGCCAGAAAGGTCAGGAGTGCCTCTTTGCCATTTTGGGGATCGTTGCCGTCTGTCTCGACGACGAGACGCGCGTCGAACTCGACGCCGGCATTTGTCAGGGCGCTGCGATAGCCGGCCAGCCGGTCTAGATTGGATTCGTATAGTTCGGGACGCGCGGTGAAGCCGATGCGCCGGTGACCGAGCTCCAGCAGGTGCTCCGTCAGCATGCGCCCGCCAGAATAATGATCTGCGGCAATGTAGGAAACGCGGGGACTGGGCACGCGGCGCGGCAGCACCACGTAGGGCATCTGTTCTGCCTCCATGAGCGTGACCGTCTCCGCCAGCTGGGCCGGCCAGAGTAGCAGCAGGCCATCGACTTCCCGCGCCCGACAGATGCGGCCGATCTGTTCCAAATCGTGGGCCGCGCGCGTGTAGAGAATCAGATTGTAATCGGCCAACTCCGCCGCGAGGGCTGCGCCGGGGATGAGTTCGGACAGGAAATCGTTGACGATCGTGACGGGATAGTTCACCACCACGCCGATCTTTTCCGTACGCTGCCGGCGCAGGTTACGCGCGGTGGCGCTGGGCTGGTAACCGAGTGCCCGTACTGCTTCCTGGACGCGTTCGCGCGTGGCGTCTGAAATGTCCGGATAGCCGTTCAGGGCTTTGGATACGGTTCCGACCGAAAGATTCAACTGGCGGGCAATGTCGCTAATCGTAATCGGCATAGTGAATCCCGACAGAAATCCCCATACAGATGCAACAGAGCCAGCGTAGCCAGATCCTTGTCTTGGATCTGAGCCCAGTCGACGCATTCACGCCATTCTGAAATCATGGGCAATCTGTCTACGCGATGAGGCCGTTTGGAGCGTTTCTAAAGTATCACGAAAACGTTTTCGTGTCAACAGGTTTGTAGAAACCATGTCCGCACTTGCACAATTTTCTGTCTGCCGGGGTTT
>CAYZLP010000320.1:4009-5989 GCA_964478635.1 uncultured Caldilineaceae bacterium | reverse complement strand
CATCTGGGCTCGTCCAGCGTCATCGTGGACGGGAGCGGGAACGTCGCCAAGCGGGCGTTCTACTATCCGTATGGCGGCAATCGCGGAGATGCATTCAGTGACTTGACGACCAGGCGCTTCACCGGGCAGTACCACGAGCAGGATCTGCCCGGCGGCGAGGGGCTGAGCTATTACAATGCCAGAACGCTCGACGGTCGCAGCTTTCTCCTAATAGAGACGTCACTTGAACTTCGTACATTCCCGCCGGTTTCCGCTCTGGAGGAATGTACGAAGTTCAAATAGTGTGACAATAAGCTTGGAGGGTAGGGACTGACCGCGGCGACTAAACAGATATGTTGATCTATTTTCGCGAAGCTACGATTAGATCCGCCAACATGGCCCGGCGGAACGCCAAGAGGGCGAGCGCGTCTTTGAGGGCGCGGGCGCGTTGGTCGATCGCGGGCAGGTCGGTGAGCCATACGATCCCTTCGCCCAGAAGCTCCGGCGGACAGCTGCGGGCCGACTGTTTGATGAGGGAGTCGACAATGAAGTCAGATTTTTGGTCCTCTGCAGCGTCCAGTTGGGCCAGTTGACGCCAGAAGCGACGGGTCATCAGCGGCGACCAAGGGCCGGGTTGTTGACGCAGAAAGAGCGTCAGACGCGCACGCTTGTCCAGGGGTTCATCCTCCGGAAAGAGTGAATGCCAGTCGGTCAGCACGTCGTCGCAGGCGGCCAGCGAAAGTGCGGGCACGGCCCGCAGCGCGTGTTCGTGGAGGCCGGTCGCGTCAAGAAGAGCCAGCGCCCAGCGCTCATTCCGCTGGCGCACGGCGGCCGCGCACAGGGCCTGGGTCAGGGTACGCGGCCAGAGGCTGGCGCGCATGGCGAGCACAACGTCCGCCGGCGCTGTGTCCCAACTCGCCGTCCAGTGATCCAGGGGCACGGCGCTCACCATCTCGATGAGCTGCAGGCCGCGCAGGTGGGCCATATTTTTGCCGCTGCGCGGCAGTACGCCGTCGCGAATGAAGGACGGGTCGATTTCGGCCGGAAACGCAAGCGTGACGGGCTGCTCTGCACCGGGGGTATGGCGAACAATCTCGTCGATGCGCTCTGCCATGCGCCGGGCCAGGCGCGACGCAGGCAGGTGGGCCAGCAACTCGGCCGCCTTGCGCCGCACGGAGTGGCTGCGGTCGTCCAACGCCGTCTCCAAAAAGGGTTCATCATCCAGAGAGAGACCGTCAGCCAGCAGGGCGATGAGACCGGCGCGCTGATTGTCGGGCAGGCTCTTCCAGCTCAAGTCGAGGAGTCGCAGCCCCCAGGCCGGGACCAGCGCCCGGCTCTGGCGCAGCAGGCCCTGGCGCTCGTTATGCTCGCTTGTTCCACGCCACAAGGCGCGCAGCCCGTCATAGGTCGTAGCCTCCGGCGCGGCGTAGCGCCAGGCCGGATGCTCCCGGGCCAGCATGCGGTCGCGCGCGCTGAGCACGGCAATGATCGCCGTGCGCTGCTGGCTGCGCTTGGCGCCCCGCTCCAGCAATCCCGGTACGAGCGGGGCCGGCACGGCATAGCCGCCGGCGGCCAGGGCGGCCAGAAACTCATCCAACAAGTGGGCCTGGCTGCCTTCTAACATGACGCCCAGGTGATAGGCCGCGGTGGGCGGACAAATGCGGCTGTGCGGCGGCCGCGCTTCTGTGGCGCCGGTCCGGGTGTAGACCGGCGGCGCGGCGCCGACGCGCGCATAGAGACCGAGGATACCGGCCTGATTCAAAATCGCGGCTTCGGGTGATTGCTCGGCAAGCCGGGCCAACAGCCGATCCAGTTCCGGATCGCGGGCATTCGGCGCCGGACCGAGATCGGGCAGAGGCGATCGGTCGGTGCCGAGCAGGGCTGTGCGGGTCAAATCGGTCAGGCGCTTCATTTGATTGCTCGCAATGCTTCCAGCTGCAGCCAGGCGCCATCGGACCAGATGCTCAGGGGCTGAAATTCGACGCCGTTCCAGAGACCGAA
>CAYZLP010000320.1:0-3909 GCA_964478635.1 uncultured Caldilineaceae bacterium | reverse complement strand
CCGTTTCGGGCTGGTAAAAATGAATCGAACCGGCCGGCTCGGCCCGAATTTCGGTCGTCGCAGGGTAAAACGTCAGGGCGCCCGCTAGACCCACGCCGGTGGGCAGCAGCCAGTCGGAGGTTACGGATGGGCGCCCCGGAAACGCGCCCAGATGGCGGACCACCAGGGCCGGACGTTTGGCGCCTTCGGCCCAGAGCCAGATGCGCTGGATGGTTTGCGAACTTTCGGGACGGCGCTCGTCGGCCACGATTTGCCAGCGATCGGTCGCGGAGTTGCCGGCAGCCAGAAAATCGGCGTCAAGCCAGCCGACGGCAACGCGCAGATCGCCCTGGACGGCCGGCGAAAGCGAATCCCACTGGCGAAACGCCTGGATCTGCAAGTGCAGCCTGCCCAATTCGATTAGCAGAGTTTCCGGCCAATCCGGCGCTGCGCCGGGAATCTTGGCCAATTCCTTGACGGACCGGGCCAGATCAACCAGATGGGCATCGGCCAGGCGATGGGAGATGGATTGCCAGAAGGTGGCGGGCTTCGCCGGGAGTCCGGCCAATCCGGCGCGGATCAGGTCGTGAAGCCACAGTTCGAGTTCGGACAGCCCTTGTTCAACCGCCGCCCATTTCGCACTGGGGGTCGGATTCTCAGGGCTCGCGCCGGCTGCGGTCTGCTGCAGCCAAGCGGGCGGCGAATCCGTCTGGAAGGCCTCCGGCATCTGCAGCCAGCGCAGATAGAGCGCGGGGCCGTGATTGCAGGGACGCTGGCGGGATGAACAGCTGCAGCAAACGGTGAGGGTCTCTAGATCAAACTGAACCCGGATCGGCTCGCGGTTCGCCACAGGATACTCGGCCCACAGGCGCGCGCCGGCACGACCACAGCGGAGCCACTTCTCCCCCGCGGCCATGCTGCGGATCTGGCGCCGGCCGGCCTGGCCCTTGCCCAGGCTGAGCGCCTGCTCCACGGTCAGACGAAATGTATCGGTTGTGATGGCAGTCAAACGGCAATCCTTTGGGTCCTTCAACGACGGACGCGATCCCTGCGGGTGCGTCCTTCTGTGTCCATTATACGTGCGTCTGAGGAAAAAGTTGCACGCGCCGCCCCGCAACCGTAGGCTCAGGCTGCGGATGGTGCACCGGAGTCCGCCTTCGACAAGTTCACGCTGCGGATGTATAGTATCGGATATCGTTCAACCATAAGATCAAATGACAAGGATTTGCCATGTTCGGTGGAGCCCTCAACCCACGCAAAACCCAAGAGGAGGCACTTCGCGCTGCAAACCGCCTGCCGCCCGGCCAATCGTTGACACGCAAGTTCCCCGTCCTCCACATCGGCACGGTACCCCAGACGGACCTGACAACTTGGAATTTTCGCATTTGGGGTGAAGTAGAACAACCGCGCAGTTGGAACTGGGCTGAATTCAATCAACTACCCCGAACGCAGCTAACGCTAGATCTGCACTGCGTGACCCAGTGGTCCATGTTTGACACCGTCTGGGAGGGGGTCTCCCTACGCACGTTGGTGGAGCAGGAGTTTATCAGGCTGAAGACGACAGCGCGCTACGTTATCCAGCACTGTGAACAGGGCTACACCACCAATACGACCCTGGAACTTGCCCTATCCGACAATATGCTTTTGGCCACGCACTACGATGGCCGACCTTTGGAGCCGGACCATGGATTCCCGCTGCGCATGGTCATCGGCGCAGCGCCCGGCCGGTTGACGGACAGGACGGCCTATCTGTGGAAAGGCGGCAAGTGGCTGCGCGGCCTGGAAATCACGGCCGAGGATCGGTTGGGATTCTGGGAGCGGACCGGCTATCACAATGAAGCCGATCCGTGGCGCGAACAGCGCTTTGCGTAACGGGTTGTGTCCACACCGGGCGCAGTCGGGGTTTGCCAGTTTCCCGCATAGATTCGGGGCGCTCTACGGTTGAAGTACGCCCCAATTCGCTCCAGTCAATCACCAGGTACCCGCTATGAACACCTTACAGCCGCGTTCGGCCGTTGAACGCTTTTTGGTTGTTGCGGCAGCCATCGCCGTGATCGCCTTTGGCATGCGTTGGGGCGCTGATCTTATCCTGCCCTTCGTCATCATTCTGTACACTACTGCACTGGTCACCCCGCTTTACGAATGGATGGTGCGGAAAGGCTTGCCCAAGTGGCTGGCCATTCTTGCGTTGATTCTGCTGTTGATCGGCGTCTTCGCCGGCGTCTTCTGGCTCGTGATCCACTCGTTTCGCCAGATGTTTGCCGGTCTTGGCGAAACCGAAGCCCAGATGGGGGATAGGCTGCAGGCGCTGGGTGGATCCGTCGGCAATTTTGTATCATTGACGGGGGTCGAGGAACAGATTTCACAAGCCTCGAATCAGTTGGGAGGCTTTCTGGCTGGCGTCCTCAGCCATACGGCGCAGTTGTTTGCGACGGGCTTCGTCGTGTTGATCGGCGTAGTCCTGATTCTGCTGGATTCCGCCAATCTACGTACCCAGATCAGCGAACTCCTGAATCGCGGCGGTCCTCATCTTGCCGGTGTGCGCAGGCTGCCGGGGAGTCTAGTCCAGTACTTTGTCGCACGCACCCAGATCAACCTCTTCACCGGCACGGCGGTCACCATCTTTCTGCTAATCATGCGCATCGACTACGCGCCGTTGTGGGGTGTACTGGCCTTCTTTCTGAGCTACATACCCTACATCGGCCTGACGCTGGCAGCCATCCCGGCCGTCGTGCTGGCATTCGCGACCCATGGCCTGGTGTCGGCGATCATCGTCATCATCGGCTACGTGGTGCTGAACCAGGTCGCAGAAGCGATTCTCGAACCGAAGATTACGGGCGCGCGCCTCAGCCTGAAGCCGTGGTTTGTCTTTCTGGCCATGTTCGCCTTCGGTTGGTTGATGGGACCGGCCGGCGTCTTCCTGGCCGGTCCGTTGACGATCTTGCTGGTCGTCTTCTTGTCCATGTTCGACTCGACGCACTGGATGCTGAATCTCGCACTCGCGGCCAAGCCCGAATCAACAGCGGGGAACGAAGCGACGGCCGGCGAATCGACCGCCTGATCTGCCGGTTTTTGCCGCGCGTCCAAAAACAGAAGGGGCTCGCGGATCGTAACGATCCGCGAGCCCCTATTTGCTTCTGATGGATTCCCCAAAAGAATGGGAAACCGTTACGATTCCAACACCTCTACGCCCGTAAAGGTCAATTCGTCGCCCAGGCGATCGATGAGCAGGTGCTCACCCTCATGGATACGGCCTTCGAGCAGTTCGATGGCCAACGGATCGGCGACCAGGTGCTGGATGACCCGCTTGATGGGCCGAGCGCCGTAAGCCGGATCGTACCCTTCTTCCACAATCAGAGCTTTGGCCGCGTCGGTCAATTCCAGCGTGATCTCGCGATCCTGCAGCAGCTTGCGCAGGCGGCCGAGCTGGATGTCGACGATCTCTTTCAGCTGCTCCTTGTCGAGGGCATGGAAGACGACCGTCTCATCGATCCGGTTCAGAAATTCCGGCCGGAAGTTCTGGCGCAAGACATCGCGCACCCGGGCCTCGGTTTCCTCGGTCAGCTCCGTACCGTCCAGGATGTGCTGGCTACCCAGGTTGCTCGTCATGATGATGATGGCGTTGCGGAAATCCACGGTGCGCCCCTGGCTGTCGGTCAGCCGGCCGTCGTCCAGCACCTGCAGCAGCACGTTGAAGACGTCCGGATGGGCCTTCTCGATCTCATCGAAGAGCACCACCGAGTAGGGCCGGCGACGCACCGCCTCGGTCAACTGACCGCCCTCATCGTAGCCCACGTAACCCGGAGGGGCGCCAATGAGCCGAGCGACGGTGTGGCGTTCGGCATATTCGGACATGTCAAGGCGCACGATAGCGCGTTCGTCGGTAAACAAGTTCTCGGCTAAGGCTTTGGCAGTTTCGGTTTTACCAAC
>CAYZLP010000319.1:0-5996 GCA_964478635.1 uncultured Caldilineaceae bacterium | reverse complement strand
CTTGAATAACATAGAGCGGATCCACACCGGGCTTCGGCATGGCCGCCGGCGGCACGATGGTCCGCACGACTTCCCCGTCATAATAAAGCTGGCCAAAGCCGACGTTTGGCTGGGCAAATGCGGCCGTCGGCACCAGGGCCAAAGCAACCATAACCAACATCAGCACGGCTACTGCTCGTACACTTCTCATCTTTTTCTTCCTCCGTTGGATAGTCCGTCAGATCGATAGGTACGCTAGCGCACCCTCAGCATAGGACGGCTATCTAATCGGAAGATTGGGGAATGATTACGAGATCCTTACCGATGACGGTGGTCGTGGCCGCGACGCGCACCGCGGAGGCGCAGGGTCCGGTGAAGCTTGGGGCTGCCATCCGTCTCCCGCCTTGCCTGACGAGGGGCCTGGATTTCAGCCGACGCAACCGAGCTGTCTTCTCGGCTGCGTCGGCGCGGAGGCCGGCAACGTTCAACGTAGCAACCACTCAAGGACAGAACACAGCAGCAGCTTGCTACAGTCTATGCACGATTTCGTCGCAGACTTCAGTCCATCTTCGTCGCCATGCGTAGCAGATCCATGCCCGTCACCTCTGGTCCTTCGCCCAGGTGCAGCGTCACGGATTCGATCTTTCCCGTGAAGGGGAAAAGGCCTTTTTCAGCGCGGCGCTCGGCGTAGTCGTGGCACACCGCCGAGACACAATCCATGCCCACATCCAGTGACTCCGTACCGAAGCGTTGAGGCACCTGGCGGGCGATTCGCGTTTCCGCTTTCTGCTCACCATCAACGAACAGCGTCACGGTCGCGGGTGCCCCGGGCATGGGGACGTCCGGCTTGAACTGGACATGCACGACGTGGTCGCCGGGGGCAAGCGCGTCCCCGGCCATGGCGTCGTAGCGTTCCAGGCCGAAGAAGTTGTAATGATAGCGCGGCTTGCCCTCCCAAAGCATGAGAGACCAGCCGGCCGCTTCGCCACCGAGGCAGATGATGACGCCTTCCGCGCTCTCGTCGGGCACCGTGATGCGGGCCGTGATCTGGTGCTCAATGCTGGACGTCTTGGGCGCGCTGCCTTCCGGGAGGCGAATCATGCCGGGATAGAGCGTAATGGTGTCACGCCCGGCAAAGAAGCTGGGGCGCAGCGTGACGTCGAAGCGCTCCGCCATCCGGTCGTCCAGCGGCAGCACGTTGTACTTGACGGCGTCGCCGATGAAGCGCAGGCGCAGGTCCAGCAATTTCTCAGGCTCCTGCTCTGCCAGGTCCACCGCTTGGCTAAAGTCCTCGGCAATGTGGTACAGCTCCCAGACATCGTCCGAGAAGGGCGCACCCGCGTTCTCCCAAGGCAGCCGACCATGCCGACAGCTTGCAATCCAACCATCGTGATAGAGTGCGCGGTTGCCCAACATCTCAAAGTATTGTTGCGTGCGTTCGCTCGGTGCGTCGGCGTTTTCCTCAAAGAACGTGTAGGCCATGCTCGTACCTTCGATGGGCTTCTGGATATGGCCGTTGACCACCTTTGGCTCGGCAATACCTACCACTTCCATCAGGGTAGGCATGATGTCGATGACGTGGTGGAACTGGGACCGCACCTTCCCGGTGTCTTTGATGGTCTTGGGCCAGGAGACGATCATGCTGTTGCGCGTGCCGCCGAAGTGGCTGGCGACTTGCTTGGTCCACTGGAAGGGTGAATCGCCCGCCCAGGCCCAACCTACGGCGTAGTGGGGTGACGTGCCGGGCATGCCCCAGCGGTCCATGGCCGCCATCGAGTCTTCTTCTGTGGGCGACATGCCGTTGAGGTTCATTAACTCATTGGGCGTGCCCACAAGCGACCCCTCGGCGCTGCTGCCGTTGTCTCCCAGAATGTAGATAACGAGCGTGTTGTCCAACTCGCCCATCGTCTCGATGGCATTCACGAGACGGCCGACTTCGTAGTCCGTGTGCTCCAGGAAGTCAGCGTAGACCTCGGCCTGACGTGCGAAGAGCGCCTTCTGTTCATCGGTATGATCGTCCCAGGCGGGAATCTGCTCTGGCCGCGCGGTGAGTTGCGTGCCCGGCGGTACGATGCCGCGTTCCAACTGGTTCTCCCAAGCGATGCGGCGATATTCGTCCCACCCCATGTCGAAGCGACCTTCGTTCCGACCAAACCAATCCAGGGGAGGTTGATGGGGTGCGTGGGCGGCGCCGGTTGAGAAATAGGCCAGGAATGGCCGATCCGGCGCGATGGCCTTCTGTTCGCGCATCCACTTGATGCACTCCTCGGCCAGGTCACGGGTCAGCTGATAGCCTTCCTCCGGCGTATAGGGCGGCTCGATCGGCGTCGTATTCCGGACCAGCGACGGATAGAATTGGTCCGTCTCACCGCCGATAAAGCCATAGAAATAGTCGAATCCCTGATTGGTGGGCCAGTTATCAAACGGACCGGCGGCGCTGGTCTGGTTGTCGGGGACATTGTGGTTTTTGCCGAACCAGGCGTTGGTGTAGCCCGCCTGCTTGAGCAGTTCGGCAAACGTGGCGCAACTCTTGGGGATGATGCCGCTGTAGCCCGGATAGCCGGTGGCCAACTCCTGGATCACGCCCGTGGCAACCGTGTGATGATTTCGCCCGGTTAGCATTGCGGCCCGCGTCGGCGAACAGAGCGCCGTCGTGTGGAACTGGTTGTAGAAGAGACCGTTTTCAGCCAACCTTTCGGCCGTGGGCATGCGCACCAAGCCGCCATTGACGCTGGGCCAACCGAAGCCGACATCATCGAGCAAAATCAGCAGGACGTTGGGCGATCCGGGCGGCGCTTTCTTTTCGGGCGGGAAATCGGGTGTGGAGTCGACGGCGAAAATCTCGATTTTCGCATTGGGGTAGTCATGTTCCGGTTCCGGCAGATGGTGGCGGTCAATGTAAACAGGGAAACGCGAATCAACATTTTCAGTCATAATTGGCTCCTTTGAGCGCGCAACTGAAGGATCGGCTTGTTTCGGCGGCATAACGCTTAAATTGCTGAACACAGTAATTGATCTACGATGAGTTATGCAGGATCAAGCGTATCCCATTCGATGAGGTTAGTCAATGGATTGGAAAAAAATCCCTCGGAGTAATCGATCAAAGATCGACTAGCCACCGATTTCTGTGCTAAAATTCGAGTACCACCCCACCTTCGCAACCATGCGTCACCCTTCAAAGGAGAAGGCATGAGCAAACCAAAGCGGAATCCCTACAGCAATAAGATCGGGGATAGAGTTTTGCGCCCGGAAAGCCTGATGATGAGCTACGGCTATCGGCCCGAACTGTCAGAAGGTGCGGTGAAAAGCCCCGTCTTCCAGACGTCCACCTTCGTCTTCAAAACGGCCGAGGAGGGCAAGGCATTCTTCGAGCTTGCCTACGGTCTGCGCAAGCAGGAAGCAGGCGAGGAGATGGGCCTCATCTACAGCCGCGTCAACAATCCCGATCTGGAAATCCTGGAAGATCGATTGACGCTGTGGGACGATGCCGAAGAAGCGGCCGTCTTCACCAGCGGCATGGCGGCCATTAGCACCACGCTGCTCACATTCCTGCGTCCCGGTGACGTGGTGCTCCACAGCGAACCGGTCTACGGCGGCACCGATTACTTGCTCAAACAGATCCTGCCGAGCTTCGGCATCCGACCCGTGGGCTTTCTGGCAGACCCGACCAACCGCAGCCTGGAAAAGGCGCTGCTGGACCAACACGTAGCCGACAAGGTCGCCATGTTATATATCGAGACGCCCGGCAATCCCACCAACGCCCTGGTGGACATTGCCGCAGCCGGCGACCTGGTTCGGCGGCAGGCCTCACCCGGACGTTCGCCCCTGGTCGTGGTGGACAACACCTTTCTCGGTCCCCTCTGGCAACATCCCCTCAAGCACGGCGCCGATCTGGTGGTCTATTCGGCAACCAAGTACATCGGCGGCCACAGCGATCTCATCGCCGGCGTGACCCTGGGCGCCAAGTCGCTCATGGTCCAGGTGAAGGCCATGCGCACGATTCTGGGCACGGCGACCACGCCCTGGACGGGCTGGCTCCTCATGCGCAGCCTGGAGACGCTCAAGCTGCGCATGACTTCACAGATGAAGAATGCGCGCTACGTAGCCAACTATCTGGAAGAGCACCCCAAAATCGAGCAGGTCCACTACCTGGGCCATCTGACTGAAGCCGATCCCGCCTACGCGGTCTACCGCAAGCAATGCCTCTCGCCCGGTGGCATGATCTCCTTCGAACTCGTCGGCGGCGAGGCCGAAGCCTTCCGCTTCCTCAACGCACTGGAACTCTTTCACCTGGCCGTCAGCCTGGGCGGCACCGAATCCCTGGCCGAGCATCCGGCCAGCATGACCCACTCGGACGTGGACCCTGAAGAACGCATGGAGATGGGCATCACACCCAACATGGTACGACTCTCGATCGGCGTGGAACATCCGGAGGATTTGATTGCCGACCTGGAGCAAGCCCTGGCAGCGGTCTGACGGCTGCGGTCAATTGAGGAACACGCGGCTGGACCGTCATTCGGGCGCATGCCGCGGATATGCATGGATTCTACCTTGACTCATCCGGCTTATTGCGCCACGACTACATGTGTCTGCGCTCTCTGTACGTTTGACGAAGCGCCGCTTCCCTTGTATAGTCAGACAATTGTTGACGCTTTGCCCTTGTGGCCGGAAATTCAGGAACTAATGGACCGCCAAAGAGCCATGCCATTCGAGCAGCGCTGCATCTGTCTTAGGCGGAAGTGAATGTGAGCTTGGGGCGTTGACGCAGCAAGCAGCGTGCACTTCCGCAAACCGTATGCGTGGAAATCGCCGCCTGCAAGGCTGAACCCGAACCAGTTACTGCTCCATCTTCTCGACGCCAGGCGGCGTCGGGAGGAAACCAAGGTCAGTCGGTAGACGTTCTACCGTGAAGTGCATCGTATGCGGGCGCGACTCACCACGCAATGTTGCGGAGGTGGGTCGTTTTTCTATTGGAATTGCAGAGGAGAGAGACGAATGACAGTTGTAGAGAAGAACGTGCGCATCGCTGACAGCATCGCCGACCTGATTGGCAATACGCCACTGGTCAGGGTACGGAATCTGTCCGCCACGACCGTCGCCGATATTGTCGCAAAGCTAGAGTTTTTCAATCCCGGAGGCAGCGTGAAGGACCGCATCGGTCTAAGCATGATCGAAGCGGCGGAAGCGGCGGGCCTCATCGGTCCCGAAACCATCATCCTGGAACCGACGAGCGGGAATACGGGCATTGCCCTGGCCTTTGTGGCCGCAGCCAAGGGCTACAAGTGCACCTTGGTCATGCCGGATACGATGAGCGTCGAGCGCCGGCTGCTGCTGCGCGCCTACGGCGCGGATCTCATCCTGACGCCGGGCAGTGAGGGCATGAAGGGCGCCATCCGCACTGCCGAAGAACTGGCAGCCACAGACAACCGCTACTTCATTCCCCAGCAGTTTCAAAATCCGGCCAATCCGGCGGTTCACCAACGCACAACGGCCGAGGAGATCTGGCGCGACACGGCAGGAAAGGTCGATATCATCGTCTCCGGCGTGGGCACCGGCGGCACCATTACCGGAGTGGGCGAGATCCTCAAAGCGCGCAAGCCCGAGGTGCGCATGGTAGCCGTCGAGCCGATCGACTCGCCCGTCCTTTCGGGCGGGCAGCCCGGACCCCACAAGATTCAAGGCATCGGCGCCGGCTTCGTTCCAGAAATCTTGAACACGGACGTTATCGACGAGATTGTTCAGGTGAGCAACGATGAGGCCTTTGCCATGGCCCGCCGCGTTGCGGCCGAGCAAGGATTGCTGGTCGGCATCTCGGCCGGCGCGGCCCTGACCGCGGCCCAACGTCTGGCAGAACGGTCAGAAAATGCCGGTAAGCTCATCGTCGTCATCATTCCCTCCAATGGCGAACGCTATCTGAGTACTGCGCTCTTTGCCGACCTGCGGGAGTAATTGGAGAGTGAAAGGCGCTGCATCGAGTGGCATGGCAAAAAGCAGAGGGAGCCGGAGTCTGTGGCAAC
>CAYZLP010000318.1:0-6016 GCA_964478635.1 uncultured Caldilineaceae bacterium | reverse complement strand
CCCACCGCGTAGATGTGCCGGCCGTAGCGCGTATAGCGCAGGACGATGAACGCGATAATGGCAAAGACGGCGAAGATGATAACCGGGATGGGTACGGGGCCGATCAGACCCTGACCAAACCGGGTATACTCGGGCGTAAAGGAGCTGATGGGCTGCCCCTTGGCAAAGACCAGGGCCAGGCCGCGCCAGGCCGAGAGCCCACCCAGCGTCACGATAAAGGCGGGAACCTTGAGTTTGCTGATAGCCAACCCCTGAAGCGTGCCGCCCAGCATGCCGACCAAAATCGCCGCGGCGATGGCGGCAACGATGCCATAACCCTCTACCTCGCTCGACGCGCCGAAGGTCATGGAGCTGCGACTGCCTTTATAGACGGCTGCGCCTACGACGCCGGACAGGGCCAGCAACGATCCAATCGACAGATCGATGCCGGCCGTGAGAATCACGAAGGTCATGCCGATGGCCAACAGACCATAGATGGAGACCTGACGCAACACGTTGAAGATGTTGATCGGCGAGATGAAGGCCGGCTCCAGGATGGCGAAGACGATGCAAATGAGGATCAGGACGCCAAAAGCGCCGAACTGGCTGGCATAGGCCGTCCAGTCAAAGCCCTTCTTGGATGAGGTAGACTCGGCAACCGCGCTGCTGCTCACGGGACTGCTGCTCCTTCCAGTGCAGGTTCGACGCCGGCGGCGGATTCGCGCAGCGTACAGTAATGCATGAGTGTTTCCAGATCGGCCTCATCTCGCTCCAGCGAGGCGGTGATGCGGCCCTCGGCCATGCAGACGATCCGGTCGCACATGGCCAACAGCTCGGGAAATTCCGACGAAATCATGATGATGCCGATGCCTTGTTGCGAGAGCTCGTGCATCAGCTCGTAGATTTCCGACTTGGCGCCCACATCGATGCCCCGAGTCGGTTCATCCATGATCAGGATCCGGGGATTGAGCATGAGCCACTTGGAGATGACGACCTTCTGCTGATTGCCGCCGCTCAGGTAGACGACGCGCTGATCGGGGCTCGGCGTGCGGATCTCGAAGTTCCGGATATATTCGTCGACCAGCAGGCTTTCCTGCTTGAGCTGCACAAAGTCAAACCGGCTGATTTCGGGCAGCTTGGCCAGGGTCATGTTGACGTCTACCGCAAGATTGAGGATCAATCCCTGGCCCTTGCGATCTTCCGGCACAAGGCCCATACCCAGGCGAATGGCATCGGCAGGCGAGCGTACGTCGACCAACTGGCCGTCAATGTAGATTTCGCCTTCCGCTCGCTTGTCCGCGCCAAAAATGGTGCGCACCAGTTCAGTCCGTCCCGCGCCCACCAGGCCGGCAAGCCCGAGAATCTCGCCGCGTCGCAGGGTAAGGCTCACATCGTCCAGCACCAGCGCCGCGGGGTTGAGGGCATTGCCGATCCGCGTGATGTTGCGCACGTCCAGCACGACGTCACCGATGGCCGAGGTTCCCGCCTCCAGTTCCCGGTGGAAGAACTGGTCCAACGAGCGTCCGACCATCATGCGGATAAGTTCTTCACGATCCGTCTCGGCGGCCATTACCTCGCCCACGTTTTGGCCGTCGCGCAGCACCATGACCCGGTCACAGACGGCCAGAATCTCTTCCAGACGATGGGAGATGAAGATCACGCCCACATCGTTGCGCCTTAGCTCGCGCATGACCTTGAAGAGCGTTTCGACCTCGGTTTCACTCAGAGCGGAGGTCGGCTCGTCCATGATGATCACGCGCGCGTCCATGGAGAGCGCCTTGGCGATTTCAACCATTTGCTGCTCGGCCACGGAAAGAGTGCGGACAACGGAGGTCGGCTCGAGATTCACCTGGAGCCGCTCCAGCAGACGGCGCGTATCCTGCTCTAACTGCCGGCGATTGAAGAAGATCGGCGGGCCCGGTTCGCGGCCGACGAAGACATTCTCCATGACCGTCAGATTGGGCATCAGGTTGAGTTCTTGATAGATGATGGAGATGCCGAGCTGTTGCGCATGGTGGGGGTTGTGGATTTCGATTGGGCTGCCCAGGTAGGAGATCGCGCCGCTGTCGATCTTGTAGACGCCGGAGAGAATCTTCATCAACGTCGATTTTCCAGCGCCGTTCTGCCCGATCAGCCCCAATATTTCGCCCCGACGTACTTCCAGATCGACATTCTGCAGCGCCTGCACGCCTGGAAACGCTTTGGACGCATCTTCCACGTGCAGGAGAACGGCATTGGGTTCGGCTTGCATCTTGATCCTGTTTCGGTGTGACTCAAAACCGATGAATTGCGGGAAGTAAAATTAAGGTAACACAGCCCTGATTTGTTGTCAACAGGTTTTGAAAAGCCGGAATTCGCTTGTTAATCCGTTTCTTACGCGTCTGCAAATGAGATGGATAATAGACCGCGGATGAAACGGATACGGCGGATTCTCGCGGAGGCTTTGCTTATCGGCGCACCGCATGGAATTTGAGAATAATCCGCCGCAATCCGCCGCATCCGCCCAATCCGCGGTCTATTCTTAGCTGTGGCGATGGAGCTTCCAGCCCATGTACTTGCCCAGGGCTTCGTGGACCGGAGCAGCCGTCCGCGACGGGTTGATGGAGACGTGATGCTCATAGCCCTCGGCGCAGATGTATTGCAGCAGGCCCTGGAAGTCGGGCACCTTGACCACGCCGTAGCCGCCGAAGGTCAGTAGCGGGTCGTCGGTCAGCTCGCCCTCGCCCACATAGGCCCGCATCTCGCCGGCCTGGTCGTCGGTGCTGATGCGCAGATAGGTGAAGGGATTGGCCTGGACGCGGCCGTAGATGGTGCCGTACGTATTGTCCACGCCCACCGTCCCCGCGATAATCTCCTGGTACTGCATGGCGGGTTTGCCCTCACCTTCGCCCCGGAAGATGTCCTTGGGCAGGTTGCTGCAGTGGAAGATGACGCCCTTGTCCGGATCGTCGCCGTAGTTGTTGTTCCAGTCGACGATGGCGCTGGGCAGGCCGCTGGCCTGGGCCAGGATGTGCATGGCCACCGTTCCGGCAATGTCGACCTCGCAGGCGCTGGGCATGAGGTCGTTGCTCATCATGCTCATGAGGGTGCAGGGAACGATGCCGAAGAAGTCCTCCATGGCCGTCCAGCACTGCACCGCGCTGGCCTGGAGTTGGGAATCGGCCATCCAGCGGTCGACCACGGCCCCGAACTTGGCCATCTTGACCAGGGATGTCTCCGGCACCTTGTCGGTCGAGACGTAGGCTTCGATGGCCGCGCGCTTGGCCGCCACCGCCGGATCGTCATCGGCCGTGGCGTCGATCCAGCCAAAGAGTTCGTAGAGATCGAGCGTCTCTACGCTGATGCCCGCTTGCTCCAGCAGCTTCTCGCTGTAGCGCACGGTGTTGAAGGCCTGGGGCCGTGCGCCCAGCGCCCCGATGCGCAGACCGCGCAGGCTGCGGGTAACGCGGCAGGTCGCGGCAAAGTCGACGAGATCCTGCTTGAAGCTGTCATGGCTTGGGCTGACCGTGTGCAGACGCGTTAGCGAGAAGGGCACGCCATACTGGCGCAAGTTGTTGCAGACCGACATCTTGCCGCAGAAGCTGTCGCGCCGGTCGGCCAGGCCCATGCTCTCCACCTCGTCGGGGAAGGCATGGATGAGCACCGGCACGCGCAGGCCGGACCAGCGGATGGCGTTGGCGACCGCGCGCTCATCGCCGAAGTTGGGCAGGGTCACCAAAATGCCGTCGATCTCGTGGCGATTGGCATCGAATAGCTCGGCGCACTTGCGCGCGTCGTCGATGCTCTCGATGGAGCCGAAGAGCGTATCTTCCGGCGACAGGGTCACCACGTTAAAGCCGGCATCTTCCAGCACGTCCAGGATCTCCGCACGGCCCGTTTCGCAGAGATGGCTGGGGAAAAAGCCGCGGTTGCCGACGATCAAGCCAAGGGTTACGGGTTTCACAGTCTACTCCTTTTGCGTTTCAAAAAACATATAGTGTGGCGGGAAAGACAGTTATCGGAAAAGACGGTTGCACAGAGAGCCGTAGAGTTGGCACAGAGAACCGCAGAGCTTTTCCGAGTGTTCTCCCTCTTCGCCCCGAGACTCTCCGAGACTCTCTGTGGTCCTCTGTGCACCCTCTGCGTTCCTCTGTGTAACGCCTTTACCGGCCCAGCCGCCGGTTCAGAATCCCCTGAATCGCGACGGAGCCGATGATGATGACGCCGTAGATGAGCTGCGTCCAGAAGCCGGTCAGGCCGATGGCGACGATGCCGGCCTCGATCGCGCCGATGATGAAGCAGGCGACAAAGGTGCCGAAGACCGTGCCCACGCCCCCAAAGACCGAGGTGCCGCCCAGGAAGACGGCCGCCAGCGTGCGCAGCAGATAGCCCTCGCCCAGTGTCGGCCAGAAATAGGAGACTTCCAGGCTGGACAGAATGCCGCCTAGTGCGGCCGCCATGCCGACAATGGCAAAGACCATCATGCGCGTACGATCCACCTTGACGCCCATGAGCCGGGCGCTGTGCTCGTTGTCGCCCGTCAGGTAGACGTGGGCGCCGAGACGGTGCCGGTTCAGAATGATCCACATGAGAATGGCAACGGCGATGGTCCAGATCATCTGCATGGGGATGTAGTTCGCCACGCGGCCGACCATGACGTCGTAGAGCGGATCATCCTTTGCCGCCACCAGTGACGCGCCCGCACCGTTGGTCAGGACCAGGACGGCGCCGCGCCAGAAGAACTGGGTGCCGATGGTGACGACGATGGACGGGATGCCGAGCAGGACGACCAGCAAGCCGTTGCTCAGGCCGATGAGAAAGCCGCCCAGAAGGGCCGCAACGATCGAAAGAAAGAGATTGCCCGTGCGCAGAAAAATGGCCGAAAAGATCACCATGCCCATGGCCATTATGGATGGGAAAGAAAGATCCATTTCGCCGGCGATGATGACCAGAGTCAGGGGGATGGCGATCACGGCGAAGAAAGGAATCGTGGACATGTAGGCCGCGTAGATCGAAGGCGACAGAAATGTTTGCGGCGCGCCGATAATGAAAATCGCCCAGACGACGATCAACACACCCACGATGGCGATCTGCTGGCCATAGGTACGGCCAAAACGGGCCAGACCGCCCCGGTTCGTCGCCGGTTGGGCCTGAATGGTTTCGTTGCTTTCCGCTGTAGTCATTGAGGCTACCTACTTGGAATCTGTCCGAAAATTCTCTGTGGCGAGCACCCTGACTGGAGAAGAGTCGGGACTCACTACCGAATTTGCGGGTAGGTTCTTAATCGATACTGCCGGTTTTTGCAACCCGGTACATGCTGTCGATCAACTCTTCAAGCGTGATATCGCTGGTCTTAAACTCGCCGGCCACCTGACCCCGATCGAGTACGACGATGCGGTCGGCCACGGAATAGACGTGGAAGACATTATGATCGATGAATATACAGCCCTTGTTGGCCTCTTTGATGCCGCTGACAAAATCCAGCAGCTTCTGGGTCTCCGACAGGGAAAGGCCCATGGTCGGCTCGTCCAGGATGATCAGTTCGGCCTCAAAATAGAGCGCACGGACGATGGCCACGCCCTGCTTCTCGCCGCCTGAGAAGGTGCGCACGACCGCGTCGGGCGAGACGGCCTGAGACGTGAAGCCCATGTGGCTGACCATGAGTTGCTCTGTTTCGGCCCGCATCTTCTTGACGTCCAGCAGGCCCATGCGATTGCGCAGTTCGCGGCCCATGAAGATATTGCGCCAGAGACTCTGCTGGTCACAGAGCGCCCGCTCTTGGTAGACGGTTTCGATGCCCAGGTTACGGGCTTTGGGCACGGTCAGATGCTCGACCCGTTGGCCTTCGAAGTAGATTTCACCTTCGTCGGGTTGATGGTAACCGGTAATGATCTTGATGAGCGTTGACTTGCCGGCGCCGTTGTCGCCCAACAGGCCAACGACCTCGTTGCGATTCGCCGTAAAATCGACGTTGCGCAGCGATTGCACCTCACCAAAGCGTTTGGAGATATTCTGCAATTCGATTAATGGCGCCATTGAATAATCCTTGCCATAACAC
>CAYZLP010000317.1:0-6050 GCA_964478635.1 uncultured Caldilineaceae bacterium | reverse complement strand
TTCACGGTAGGCCTCGGCGAGATCCTGGTGGAAGTGGAGCCGGGCGAGGATGTGATCTGCACCTTCATCAACGTAAAGGAAGTGCTGGCCGACTGGGGCGATTTGCCGGACGGTCCCTATGCGACCCTGCAGGCCAACAATGGGCCCAGCCACCTAATTTCCGGCGCAACCTATCTGGGCACAGTCCCGCCGGATGCTGAAGCCGATGGCCAGCCTACGGCCGCAGCGGATGGCGACGACAACAACGACACCAGCGGTACGGCCGCCGGCGACGACGAAGACGGCGTGACCTTCCCGGCCACCCTCACCCCCGGCGGCACGGCTGACATCCAGGTGACCCTCACCGACGCCGACGGCAATGTATGTCTCAGCGCCTGGATCGGTGAAGGCTCGTTGGCGCCGCTCACCTTCAATACCGTCAATGGTTCGGGTCCGGGCGGCACCCTGAACAACCTGAATTTCGTCAGCGGCACAATCACCTTCAACATCAATGTGCCTGCCGGCATCACCAGTCAAGCGGCATTCCGCTTCCGCGTCACCGACATATGCGACCAAGCGGGTAATCAACCCACGGGCCAAGCGCCCAACGGCGAAGTAGAAGACTACCTCGTCCCGGTACAGTCGCTGGCCGTCACGCTCGGCTGGTTCCTGGCCGAGGCCAATGGTGCAAGAGTCGACTTCCGCTGGCAGACCGCCACGGAAACGGGGACGGCCGGCTTCAATGTGCTGGCTGTGACCGAGCAGGGCAAGGTCCAACTCAACGGTGAGCTGATTCCATCGCCCGTGGTCGACTCGGTAACGCCGACCAACTATGCCGTCTCGCTCGTTACAGACGCCACGCTGTTCTACCTCCAGGAGGTGGACGTGAACGGCAGCGTGACCGAACACGGTCCCTTCGAACTCGGTCAAGAGTATGGTGAGTACAGCGTGCCCGGCGGCGTCGAGCTGTCGCCCCGGATCTGGCTGCCACTCATGGTGCGCTAGGCAGGCTGACGTGATTGACTCCCTGACCGTGAGCGGATTCATTCAACGTAGCTAACGCTTTGTTACAGCCCGGGCTCGACGGCTTCATGCCGGTCGGACTCGGGCTGTGGTTTACCGAAAGGAGAACATCACCGTGACAGAATACATTATCGTCATTCACTCGAACACTTCTGTGCGGGATCAGCTCATCTTCGCACTGGCCCGGGAAGGCTGGCTGGTCACTGCGCCAGCCACGTCCGAAGCCGTTCGGCGCCAGGTCCGGCAGTACGGTCCTCCCGCGCTGCTCGTTTGCGCCGCAGAGCCGGCAGCGCCGGATCCGGCAGAGGCGTTGGCCGAGTTAAAGGCCCGCGCCCGGACCCGGGTACTAGGCATTTGGGAGAAAACCCCAAAGGAGATACAGCAAGAAGAGCAACAGGCCTTGGGGGAGATCGACGACTTCCTCCTTTGGCCGGCGCCGGATGCCGAAATTCTCCTGCGCGTTCGCCGGCTTGTGGTTCCCCGCCACGCGTCGCCCGCTCCGGGCCTGCACTTTTACAGCAACGGGAATCAGCCCGCGCCCCCTCCTGCGTGGGTCGGACACAGCAGTCAGAATGAATGGGAGACGGCCGCTCTGTCTCCGGTCGAGTGCGAGATCATGGGCCGGTTGACGGCCGCCGAGGGCGAAGTCATATCCGCGGCCACGCTGGCCGAGACAATCTCCGCCCAAGCGCCCGAACGCCAAATCAACACCCTGCGCGTCCATATCAGCCGGCTCCGCAAGAAGCTTGAATTGGATCCCCGGCAGCCTCGGTATATCCTGACCGTGCGCAACGTCGGGTATCGGCTCAGCCAGGATTCGGCGTGTCGTCCATACAGTCCGGGGCAGGGGCTTCGCCTCGCAAGCACGCATGGAAGTGGCAGAAAAGACGCAGAAAAGACAGAGCATAGATGATACGCAACCGAACGCTCAATGCCGCATCAGCACTGCTGGTGGTGTTGCTATATTTGGTCACCTCCATCATCGCAAGCCTCTTCGCTGCGATCTTCCTGGGCGGGATGAGAACGTCCGCAACGGACCGGGTAATCGATGGCGTCGTCGACAGCGGCATGGTTGCCAACCTCATCGTTCTGGCCGGCGTTCTATTTGTCAGTATCTGGTTCTTTCGAGGGGATAGGAAGCAGATCTACTTCGAGCCCGAGCCGCTGAGGCTCTCAAAGCGCTACTACATCTTTCCGCTGGCTTGGCTTGGCGTCTCACTCTTCGTACTCACCCAGGTCGACTACGCGGCCTATTCCTTCGGCGTCATCCTGTTGGTCGTAATTGCCTCGTTGACCATCGGCGCCAATGAAGAGATCGTGACGCGCGGCATCCTGCTGGCTGGGCTGCGCAACAGCGGCGTGAGCGAGTGGATCGCATGGTTGATCACGCTGGCGGTCTTTTCCCTCCTGCATCTGGTCAACGTATTTGGCGGAGCAAATCTGACGATCCTGCTCGTAACCATGACGGGCGGTACGATTCTCTACGTCAGCCGCCGGGTATGCGGCAACCTTTTCGTTCCTATCAGCCTGCACGCACTCTACAACACCGCCTTCTATCTTCTGACCGGGAAGTATGCCATGGGCGAAAGCTTGCCGGGGAATGTACTGGATCTGCAGCTCGGTGCGTTCCTGGCGCTGCTTGTCGTATCCATTCTCTTCCCGATCTTCTGGGCGAGGCCCCTCCAGACTAGATCTTGACTGAAGTCTGCCCAACCAGGCCAGATTTGCGCTCTTCGGCTACCCGGGGAGCAGGCCAAGCTGACGGGCGGTACGGACCGCGCGGCTGCGCCGGCCGACGGAGAGCTTCTTGTAGATGTTGCGCACGTGGGTGCGCACCGTGTTCACGCTGATGACGAGTTCGTCGGCGATCTCCTGATAGGTATGCTCCGTCGCCAGCAATTCGAGAACCCGAGCCTCCTGCCCGGTTAGCACGATGTCGCTCAACGGCGCGGCGCTGGGCTCGTCAGGAAGCGCCGACTCGCGCAGGGACGTAAGCTCGGGGCGAAGCTCAACCAGGTTCGGGATATCCAGCAGCACGCGGATGTAGCCCGTCTCCCGGGCCAGTTTTACCGCATCGTCCAGCAAAGATGCAAGCGCCTCGGGGTTGCCGAGTTGGCGTTGCTGCCAGGCGCGCAAGGCCAGGAGATGGAGTTGGTAGAAGCGTTCCCCATTCTGTTCGGCAAGAGCCAGCATTTGGGTTAGCAGCGAAGTGACCTCATCCAGCGCATGGCCGCGGGCGACATATCCGTACAGATATGTGATAAGGGGCAGTCGAATGTGATCCGTGGGCCAAGCCGTGATCTCGCTTGCCAGCCGTTCCGCACCCTCCCAGGCCAAATCACGGCGCCCAAGCCCGATCAAGATATGCGTCTTCAAATCGAGCAAGACTTCCTCTATGGTCTCGTTCATTACAGCTTGCGACCCGTCGGCCTGTTGCTCGCTCCCTAGACTGTCCCCTTGACCTGGAGCGGACAAGAACTGCTGCAACACACCGGCCAGAAAGATAAGTTCCTGGTCCTGGAGTTGATCGGCCAGTCTGGACATCTCCGCATGATAGACATGGGCCAGCGACAGCTGATTTTGCCAGTAGTGGTTCAGCGCAGCGTAGAAGCTGGCCAGCGTAATGTCTCTGGTCAGAAGCAATTGATCGCTTTGCCAGCGATCAAATAGCTCCCGGAATTGCAGCGATGCCTCTTTGCTGCGCCCGAGTCGCATACTCCAGCGCGCCATCTCACGCCGCACGGCCACAACGCCCAGCGAGAAATCCGCCCGGTCAAAGGCCGCAAGGGCCTGTCTAGCATGATGGGTTGCGCGATTGTGATCGCCCTCGTAATGCTTCAGGTGCATGTGGAGAAATGCTGCGACACCGCCGACCAACCCCGGCAGCATGGCTGCATACCGATCGGCCTGGTTCAAATCGCGACGCGCAGCGTCATAATCATCCCGCCTGTATGCGACCGCACTCTTTTGCACCAGCCATTCGCCATAGGAAGCGGCGCCGTGCTCGCCCAGCAGACCGTGAGTCTCCAGCGTCTTTTCGGTCTGGTCGACCCAGAAATCCAGTTCTTCGCTGCCAAAAAGCATGGACAGGAAACAGCGATCGAGCATGAGGCGCGGTCGCCGCTTCACGAGATCTTCGGGCAACAAGGCAAAGAGACGCTGGCCCTCATAGGGCGACCGTGTGATCACGCTGCGCATGTGCGCCTCTGCCAGCGCAACCGTCGCCTCCTCGTCCTCGGCCAGGAGCAAATGACCCACCGCGGCATGAACCCGACCGGCATCGGCCAGCCAGGCGGCGGCCCGGCGATGGAGTTCCGGAATCGTATCTGATTCGACCTGGCTGCGCAGGCGGCGCTGCAGCAGTTCCTGAAACAGGTGGTGATAGCGAAACCACTCTTCCCCGTCGTCCAGTGGAATCAGAAAGAGGTCGGCTTGGGCGATGGCGGCGAGACGCGCATAGGCTGCGCTATCCCCGGAGACGGCTGCACAGAGGGGGGCGTTGAACTCATCCAAAATCGAGGTGTAGAGCAAGAAGCGCTGCACTTCATGCGTCTGCTGTTGCAAGACTTCATCGGTCAAAAAGTGGGCCAACCACTTTTTGTCGCCCCGCAATGCGTTGATCAGATCGGCCGTGCACTCCCGCCCGCGCAGGGAAAGGACGGCCAGCTGCAGCGCCGTGATCCACCCTTCACTGCGCGCCGTCAACTGGGTCACTTCGTCTTGCGTGGGCGCCAAAAATCCCCGGGTCCGGATATAATCACGCACTTCCCCTTCCGAAAAACGCAGCTCGTTTCTGCTCAGCTCGAGGATCTCTTCATGGGCGAGGAGGCGGGCCAACGGCATACCGACCGTGTGGCGCGTCAGAAGGACCAGATGCAGGCTTTTCGGCCCGTGCTCCAGCAGGCTAAGTAAGAGGTCATTCACAGCGGGCGTCTGGACGCGATGCAGGTCGTCTAGGACCAGCAGTATCGCCTGATCCTGGTGCGCGGCGGGGAGGAGATTCTCCTGCAATGCAACCAGCAGCCGGGTCAATGCCCGCTGCGCGCCGCCCTGGCTGTCCTCGAGAATGGGTTCAACCACGGCGAGGGCGCCGGGCGCGATGCGGTCCAGCGCGCCGGCCACATAGCGGACGAACTGGCGGGCTTCGCCATCGCCCTCGTCCAGAGTGAGCCATGCGCTCCGGGACTGAAGCTCGCGGCATTCGATCCAGCGACTCAGCAACGAACTCTTGCCATAACCGGCCGGCGCGTGAACGAGCAGCGCGCGATAATCGCGCCACCGGTCGAGCTGGTGATAGAGGCGCGGCCGGTCTACGAATGTGGGGGGAACGGTCGGGCGGGTCAATTTACTCAGCAATAGCATGCTAGATAGACAGTCTGCTTCTTGGCCCAAAATATCGCATTATTACGCGTAATAATACCACATTCATGCGATTGAATCACCCGACTGCACCCGGTAGAATTAGACGTTTGTTGGCACATGCAGCCAGTTGATCTGATCGGAAAAGGAGAACTCCATTATGGCAACCGATATGCTGACCAGTCTCGTCAATTCCTTTGGCGCGCCGGCGCTGGATAGCCTTGGCAAGCGTCTTGGGTTACCCCCCTCTGTCGTCAAGGCCGCCACGCCCATGGTGATCGGCCTCGTCCTCGCCGGCGTGCGCCGTCTGGCAAATCAACCCGGCGGCATGGATGCCCTGGGTACGCTGCTTCAAGATAACAGTCAACGGGTCGGCGCCCGCGACCTGAATACCTTCCTCCAGGAAGCCAGCCCCGCCAAGACCGAGCAGACCCTGGACACCCTGACCGGCAGCAATACCTTCGAGCAGGTAGCCGCCAATTTCGCGCGCAAGACCGGCATGGATCCCCACGTGGCGGGCGAGATGATGGGCATCCTGGCGCCGGCCGTTTTGAGTGAAGCCCAGAGCCTGGCCGAGCAGCAGGGTCTGGACCTGCAGGGCGTCGTCAACGCCGTGAACGCCCACGCGGACGCCATCAATGCCCTGGGCGACATTGACTACATCCTGGACGATGGGCCGGGTATCACCG
>CAYZLP010000316.1:4351-6058 GCA_964478635.1 uncultured Caldilineaceae bacterium | reverse complement strand
GATCAATTGCTGGCCCAGGACGGCCATTACGCCGAGCTTTATGACGTCTACTTCCGGCACCAATCCCTGGACTTCATCAATGCCCGGCGGCGGAATACTGTCCCTTCCCCGGGCATGGACTAGGCGTCTCCGCCCAAGAAAAGATCCGCCCGCCGCATAATAAAATTACGATATCACCTGGCTTAGATGCGGGTTTTGTGATATGCTTACAGGTACTCCCTTGATTCTCGGAGTCGAACGCAGATTCCTTTGACCTTTCCCCGTCTCTTTGGGTTTGCCCGCTCCATTGTGTCTGTACGTTCTGACCGGTGGAACTTTCATGGCTAGATCCCGTTTGGATAGCCGCCGGGCGCCGGCAGCAGATGCCGCCGGCCGCTTCGACGCGTCCGGCGTGCGTCTGTGGCGACCGGCACACCTTGTTTTGGGGTTCACGCTGGTCCTGGCCGGATTTGTCTTGCTGCAAGCTCCTCCACTCCTCTGGCCGAGGATGCTGGCCATGTTGGTTCTCGCTTGGTGGGTTCCCGGTATCCTGCTGATCGGGCTCTGGCGCCTGTCCGATCTGGATGGCTTGACGGCTCTACTGCTAGGGTTGGCCGTGGGGTGGGGATGGATGGTGGGGCTCGGATTGCTGCTCCACTGGTGGCCGGGGCCGGTCACCCTCTTGCGCCTAACGATCGTCTATGGTAGCGGGGCCCTGGCGCTCTGGGTGGCGGCGATTTGGCGGACGCCACTATCATTACGGCCCACGCCAGGCGTGCTGTGGATGCAGGCTGGCGTTTTGCTGGTGTTGCTTGTGCTCCTCTGGCTGCCTACCCTGGGCGCACGTGAGTTCTTCCATGATGAAACCACCGTTCTGGTGCGCGCGCGTGATGCCTTGCGGGGTGTCGTGGATGCTCCGACCCGCCATACCAAAGGGCCGGGTGAGATCATCGTGGCCATGGTCATCTATCGTGCTCTCGGTACGATTGATGAGTTCTATGCGCGGCTGCCGTTCGCGCTGGCCGGCATCGGCGCCGTGTTGCTGATGCTGCCGCTCGGCCGCCGCCTCTTTTCCCAACCGGTCGGGTTGTGGGCAGCCGTGCTCATGGGGATCAATGGCTATGTCCTGGCCCTGGCGCGAATGACCCAATATCAGGGGCCGCTGCTGTTGTTGATAGGCGGGGCGGTGCTGGCATTTTGGTGGGTCACAGAGACTCGTACGGCACGGGCCACACCATGGCTGCTGCTGGGCATCGCGCTGACGGCCGCCGGACTGATCATGCACTATGAATTCCTCCTGCTGGCGCCCATGCTGCTGACCATGCTGCTGCTGAGCCGCGCCTGGACCTGGCTGCAGGGGCGGCAAGCCCGCGTGGCGGTCCTGTTCACTCTGGCCAATAGTCTGTTGGTGGGGTGGGTCTACGCCCGGATGTTGACCAACGAGTATTTCTCCGAATCCACCCGGTTCTATTATGCTGCCCGATTTCAACCCGCGCCCGGCCACAACATCGAGCACTTTGTCAATCTTAGCACGCTCTACAACACGACCTACTTTGCGGCTGGGATGCTGCTGCTGGCTGCGCTGGGTCTGGCCATAGCGTGGCATTACTGGCGTACGCAGGCCGTTCTGTTGCTCCTGTGGATTCTACCCGCGCTGTTGCTCTATCTCTTTGTGATTGCCAATCCGGGCACGCACTACTATGCAATCATGGGCGGTTGGTCGCTCCT
>CAYZLP010000316.1:0-4251 GCA_964478635.1 uncultured Caldilineaceae bacterium | reverse complement strand
ATCGCGCAACACGTGCAGGATCCAGATCGGGCTTTTGACCCGGCGTTGCTTGATGACTATACCCCGGTCGGGGAGGTGCGGAGCGGCGGCGAGCCACGCATTCTGATCTACCGCCGGAGGCCGCTGGACGGTCGCTTCGCCGTCTACGAAAGCGCCGATTTTGAGCAGGCCTTCCGGGAGCACGTGGCTACCCTCGGTGATGAACCGGTTGCCGCCCCGCTCGTGGCGGACATTGCCCTGTCGCCTGCACTGCACCTTGTCTCATCCGGCAGCGAACGTGGCGCCGTGCGGCGTGGTGACGTGGTGATCTTCCAGAATGACTGGCGTGTTCATGCGCCCATGGACGGGAATTACAAGCTGTTCGTTCATATCGGCGAAGATGAGAACGGCGCGCCGCTTGCCCAGTGGGATGGGTTTCCGCAATTACACGGCGGACGCACCGCCTCCTGGCTACCGGGTGATCATGTCAAGGAATGGGTGCCGGTGCGTTTGCCGGTCGACATGCCACGCGGCTTCCATCCCGTCTACCTCGGTTTCTACGATGCAGCAACAGGAGAGCGTTACGGATTGGGCCGCATAAAGGTCGGCGAGATTCTGGTGCGATAGCGAGTTCCACTCGTCCGCAAGCGCTGACCTGTTATCCGACAGGTTCCGCATACGGGTTCTGCGGCGCGCGATCGGACGAGAGGGAGCGGGTGGTGCGCAGGGTCAGGCGCTCAATGGCGTCCGCCAGATGTTCGTCGCTGATGTTGTAATCGCCCCGCTCCGTACGCAGCAGGTGTGCCTCCAGCAGTACTTCGGCATGGGTGGCCCCCGCCGGCGGCTCGAATTTGTAAGCTGCCAGTTCGATCAGTTGCCCCAGGGGATCCCGGAAATAGATCGAATCCATGAAGCCCCGATCCTTTTCGCCGGAGTGCTCGATGCCCCGCTCGTCCAGCCGCTGCTTGACCTGGGTGAAGGTCGCCCGGGAGACGCTGAAAGCGATATGGTGCAGGTTACCGACGCCTTCCGGATTGGGCGTCGAATCAGGGGTGCGATCTTCATTGGTGAAGACCGTGATCAAGCGGCCGTCACCCGGATCGAAGTAGAGATGATTTTGGCTGGCCACGTCCAAATTGGGTTGCTCGAAGATGAAGGGCATGCCCAACACCCCTTCCCAGAAGTCAATGGATGTCTGGCGATCGGCCCCAACGAGGGTGATATGGTGGACGCCCTGGGTCTGAATTTTACGCATGGTTGCCTCCCTGATTGTTCCACACTAGATCCTGATACTCCGGATGGCGTCGGATATAGGCGGCCACAAAGGGGCAGAGGGGGATGACAGTCAGCCCGTTTTCCCGTGCATAATCCAGCGCATGCCTGGCCAGCTTGCTGCCCACGCCCTGTCCTTCAAAGATGCGGGGTACTTCCGTATGGGTAAAGACGATGTTCCTGCCTGCCGGCTGGTAGTCGATCAGTGCGAAGTAATCGCCGATTTTGATCTCAAAGCGCCGGGCATCCGTATTATTGACGACCTCATAGTCATCTACATCGATTTGCATGTTGTCCTCTCCGTCAATTGCCTAATTGTCACGTAATTTGAGTTTCGTATATTCCTCCCGCGCGAAAACTGGCGGGAATGTACGAAGTTCAAGTGACGTCTCTATAACGTCCAGGGTGTATCAGCCAAATATCTGTCAAAATCCTATCCCATATTTAATTCGATGTCAAATTGTTTTATGCTGTATCTTTTTGTGTTTTGCCTTCCATGCCAGAATCGGGCCATCCGAATTCCAGTTCGCGACCTCCAATCAAACCTCCACTCAAGCACGGTGCGCGATCAGTCCCTGGCAGTTCCCAATTTTCCGCCGATCGACCGCGGAACTAACCGTAATTTGCCACATCCGCGGTCAATTTGGTTCAAAATAGGAATTGCCGATCAGTCCCCCGGACGGTTTGACGCAACACGCTTTGGCCTTTAGGATGGTGGTTCAAACGCGGCGCAACCCAATCTGCGCTTGCTAGAAGGAGCCACGATGTCTGTATTGATGCTGGGCGCCCATATGTCCATTGCCGGCGGCGTCAGCCAGGCCTTGGACCGGGCGTCCTCGATCGGATCCAACGCTGTCCAGGTCTTCACGAAAAATAACCGTCAATGGGCGGGCCCACCCATTGACCGGGATGACGTTGCTCGCTGGCGAGAAGAGATGCAGATCCAGGCCGTTGCCTATGCCGTAAGCCACGCCAGTTATCTGATTAATCTCGCCTCACCCAAAGACGATCTCTGGGAAAAGAGCTTGGATGCGCACAAGAACGAACTGGAGCGTGCCCATGCCTACGCAATCCCCCATGTTGTTCTCCATCCCGGCGCCCATACCGGCAGCGGCGCAGACGCCGGGATCGAGCGCATCGCAGCGGCCCTCAATCGCATTCACGCCGAGACACCCGACTGCGACGACACGCTGACCCTGCTGGAACTCATGGCGGGACAAGGCACCACCATCGGGCGTACCTTTGGGGAACTACGGGCCATCATCGAACGGGTCAACGAGCCCGACCGGGTCGGCGTCTGCCTGGATACCTGCCACGCCTTTGCTGCCGGCTATGACATCCGCGCGGAAGCGGGCTATGAAGCAATGATGGATGAACTGGATATTGAAGTCGGACTTGCGGCCGTCAAGTGCCTGCATTTCAACGATAGCCAGGGAACGTTGGCCAGCCACAAAGATCGGCACCAGCATATCGGCCAGGGTGAAATTGGGTTGGAGGGTTTTCGTCTCTTCCTCAATGATCCCCGGTGGGACGGCATTGCCATGCTGCTGGAGACGCCCAAAGAGGACAATTTGGAAGAAGACGTCATGAACCTGGCCACCCTCTGCCAACTCGTAGAGGATCCAGCCCGCGTGCCGGAAGGACTGCGGACCAAAACATAATCTCCACCAATCTCTCTCAATCACCCAATCCTATGCTATACTACGCCCCATGCGCATTTACCTGGACCAAATTGGCTGCCGGTTGAACTATAGCGAAATCGATACGCTGGCAGGTCGCCTTGAAGCGGCGGGCCATTTGCTGGTCGCGGATGCGGCCCAGGCCCAGGTCATAGTCTTCAATTCGTGCGCCGTGACGGCCGAAGCCGGACGCAAGAGTCGCCAGCGAGTGCGCAGCCTCCATCGTCGCAATGCCCAGGCGCGCATTGCCGTGACCGGCTGCTGGGCGACGCTTCGTCCTGAAGCCGTCGCGGCTTTGCCCGGCGTCGCGCTGGTGGCCGATAACGGGCAAAAAGACGTGCTGCACACCCTGCTCGAACCGTGGAGCGCCGACCTGGACGATCCCGACGATGTGGTCCGCATCGAGCCGAACGGCACCCCGTTTAGCAAGCTTGATGACCTCATAACCGGCGACGGTCTGCGTCCCGCCCGGACCCGCGCGTTTGTCAAGGTACAGGACGGCTGCAACAACAAGTGTACTTTCTGCATCGTCACCGTTGCCCGGGGCGCCGGTCGCAGCCGCACGGTTACAGACGTCGTCGCCGAGGTGCGCCAGCTGGCCGAGACCGGTGTCCGGGAGGTCGTGCTGACGGGCGTTCACCTGGGTAGTTACGGCCGCGATCTGGAGCAGGATCGCGCCACGGATCTCAAGGAACTGACGGCTGCCATCCTGCGCATAACGGATATTCCCCGCCTGCGCCTGAGCAGCCTGGAGCCTTGGGAGCTGGCCGAAGGCTTTTTCGAACTCTGGCAGGAGTGGCCGGAGCGCCTCTGTCCTCACCTGCATCTGCCGCTGCAGGCCGGAACCGACAAACAGCTGCGTCACATGGCGCGCCGCTGTACCACCGAGAGCTATCGCCGTCTCGTCAAAGATGCACGCGCGGCCATTCCCGATGTAGTGTTGACGACGGACCTGATCGTCGGGTTTCCAGGTGAGACGGAGCACGACTTTGAAGAAAGCCTCGGGTTTGTGGCGGAGATGCGCTTCGCCCACGCTCACATCTTTCCCTTTAGCGCCCGGGAGGGGACGGCGGCCGCTCGCTTCGGCAACCGGGTTCCGAAGGCTGTTAAGAAAGAACGCTCCCGCCGGATGCACGCGGTGATCGAGCGGACGGGGCGCGCGGAGCGCCGCCGTTTCACCGGTCAAGTGCGTCAGGTGCTCTGGGAAGGGCGGGGTACGCCCTTGACCGATGAGCCTGGGCTGCTCTGGACCGGGCTGACCGATAATTACTTGCGCGTCATGACGTCTGCGCCGGAGGGCGTTGATTTGCACAACGCACTT
>CAYZLP010000315.1:0-6059 GCA_964478635.1 uncultured Caldilineaceae bacterium | reverse complement strand
GTCGATTGTCAATGGTCGATTGTCAACTGTTGAGGGTCGTGTTCGGGTGGAGAAGGTCGTGCTCGCCGCAAGACTGTCATTGGCAATTGGCAATCAACAATTGACCATCGACAATTCCTTCTATTTCTCCGGCAAGGGCACTGCCCGACTGGCCCAAACCAGAATACCAAGCCCGACCATGGCTACGCCAAAAAGTCCGGCCAGTTTGTAAATGCGGTCATCCAATAACAACGTGAGAAGTCCAAAGATGGCGCAAAAGGCCCAGTAGCCGAGAACGATGCTGCGCTCGCTCAGGCCCATGTCCAGCAAGCGAAAGTGCAGGTGATCCCGGCCGCCCGTCCCTACGGAGACGCCCCGCCGGCGCCTCTGAATGATGAGCCACGCCACGTCCAGGGCCGGCAGACCGATGATGAAGAGCACGGTGGCCAGCCGCGCGCCGCCGACGATGCCCAGGGCTGCAATGACAAAACCGAGAAAATAGCTGCCGCTGCTGCCCATGAAGATCCGGGCCGGGGCGAAGTTGAAGGGCAGGAAGCCAAGCGTCGTGCCCAGCAGCGCCAGCGGCAAGAGCGCCACGCTCAATTGCGGAGGTTCCGCCCAGAAAATCATGTGCAGAGCCAGCACTGCGCTGAAGATTGCCGTTACGCCGGCCACGAGACCGCTGAGCCCGTCCAACCAGTTCACGGTATTCATCATGCCCATGAACCAGAAGATGGTCAGCGGCCAGACCAACCACCAGGGCAAGCCGCCGGGCCCGCCGATCAAGCCTTCGCCCAGGGGGTTGTTGACGTGTTTGATGAAGATCAAGCCGGCTGCAGCGATACAGCCCGCCGTAAATTGGATGGCGTATTGGGGGCCGCTGCCGAATTCGTAGCGGTCATCCAGGAAGCCCATGGTGACGCAGAATAGACCCCCGAGCAAGAGCGCGGCCAGCCTGCGCACCTCGTTGGGATCGTTGCGTGGCGGAAAGAGCGCCCCGATGCCATCGGGGCTAACGGCCGGCAGAATGATGGTCAGGAGGACCGTGACGAAGAAGCCGGCAAAGAGCGCCAGTCCCCCCGTGCGCGGGATGACCCCCTGGTGCTGTCTGCGGCCGCCCGGCCGGTCCACCAATCCCAGACGCACGCCCAGGCGACCCGCAACGGGCGTCATCATAAAGGTCAAACCGCAGGCAAAGAGAGCGACGATAAGATAGATCATCTAAGATAGATCATCGTAGAGCAACGGGGCTGTCTGTTCCCGGAGGAACGTGCATCCCCGGCCATCACGCTAAGGCCGCATGGTCGTCAATGTGCGGGGGAAGGCGATGGTCTCTCGCACGTGATCCAGGCCGCAGATCCAGGCCACGGTCCGCTCCACGCCCAATCCAAAGCCGCTGTGGACGACCGAACCGTAGCGGCGCAGGTCCAGATACCACTCGTATGCCTCTCGGGGAAGATCGTGCTGGTCGATGGCAGCCAGGAGCTTTTCGGGGTCGCTCATGCGTTCGCTTCCGCCGGTGATCTCGCCATAGCCTTCGGGCGCCAGCAGATCGACGCTGCGGCAGATTTCCGGCCGACCCGGCTCGGGTTCCATATAGAACGCTTTGACCTGGGTCGGGTAGTGGTGAACGAAGACCGGCTTCTCGAATTGAGCCGCCAGATAGGTCTCATGAGGACTGCCGAAATCATCACCCCATTCGATGGGGGGCACGGTTTCCTCGTAGCCGGGCACCAATTCGCCCTTGGCCGCCGCCTCGTTGATCATGCTGACTGCGTCATCGTAGTGCAGGCGCGGAAAGGACGGCGTGACCTTTTCCAAAGAGGTCGTGTCGCGTTCCAAAACAGCCAGTTCGGCGGCGCAATCGTGCAGGCAGCGCTGGACGATGTGGGAGACAAAATGCTCTTCGATCTCCATCAGCTGGTCCAGGTCGCAGAACGCAATTTCCGGCTCGACCATCCAGAACTCCTGCAGGTGGCGGCGGGTCTTGCTCTTCTCGGCCCGAAAGGTCGGGCCAAAGCAGTAGACTTTGCCAAAGGCAAAGATATTGGCCTCGTTGTATAGCTGGCCGGTCTGGGCCAGATAGGCCGGTTCGCCGTGATAGTCGATTTCGAAGAGGGTCGTGGTGCCTTCGGCAGCCGACGGTGTCAGGATCGGCGTATCTACATTGAGGTAACCATTTCCGTCCAGCCACTCGCGGATGGCTTGGATGATGACGCCGCGTACGCGCATGGCCGCCCACTGGCGAGACGAGCGCAGCCACAGGTGGCGGTTATCCATGAGGAACTCAACGCCGTGCTCCTTGGGCGAGATGGGATATTCAGCCGCAATCTGTACGGCTTCCACGCTCCGCACGTCGACTTCGTAACCGCCTGGAATGCCCGGCGCGCGTTCTTCCGCTTTGACCAGTCCCGTCAGGCGAAAACTGCTTTCCTGACTCAGGCTTTTGGCTTCCGCGAAATCCTCGTCCGATACGTTGCCTTTGAAGACGACTGCCTGGCAAATGCCAGTCCCGTCCCGAACTTGGAGGAATTGGAGCTTGCCCTTGCCGGTTCGATTATAGAGCCACCCCTGGAGGGTGACCTCTTCACCGACATGATCCTTGAGCTGATTGATCGATACTACTGGCGCCACAGCGTTTCTCCGGTGCTGTCAAGAAGTGATTGGTTTCAGGAGTTATGCGGCCGACGCCGGCTGAGCCTGTCGAAGCCAGGGTCAGCCGCATAACTCCTGTGAATGTCTGGGGCCGTTTCGTTACGCGGCCGAATCGTCGTCATTCGTTTCCGGCGCGTCTGCCGAAGCCGGGGTCTCCGGTTCTTCGTAGACCGTCTCCTCGTCCATGTCATCATCCCAGACAAACTCGTTCAAGATGCCGCGCGATCCCTCTTCCACCTCGAGGATCGTGCCCATGATGGGTGTGAGATCGATGCGGAAATCGGCCAGCTGACGGCCGGTGTGGGCGAAATGATCCGGACGATATTCATACGCGGCGTCCCGTTGATCCTTGCGCGCAACGTGGGTATAGATGAAGACGGATTCGGGCGCCACATAGTCTATCTCCAGCGCCTTGATCTCGGTGGGCTTCTCACCGCCGCCGCGGCGCTTGCTGCTGCGGCGTTTACGCCGGCGTCGCCGTTCGTTTCGCGCCCGCTCATTGATCCGCTGCTTTTCGCTGGAACTGCCGTCCTGCTTCTGGCTGCGGCTCTTTTTATTTTCTTTGCTCGACTTGCTGCTGCGCCGCCGCTTGACCGGTCGGCGTCGACCAGAGCGCTTTTTCTGGGATTTTTTTTCGTCGCTACTGGACTTCTCGTTGCTCATCATTCCTCCCTCGGCTGAAATCAGGGATTCGCGGTACCGGCTTCAGCCGCAATCGTATCGACATCGACGCCCGCGGCGTTGCGCAACCGGCCGGAACTGCCCGGAGTCCAGATGGCCTCCGTCTGGCCCCAATAGAGGGCGATGCTGTTGTCTTCACCCGCTGCGCTGTAAACGCGCACGCTGCTCCCCGGAAAAAGCTGAACGTTGCCGAAAGTATAGGTTGGCCCGCCTTCTCGGATCAATTGCCAACCGGTCAAATTGAAGGGTGTATTGCTTTCATTGGCGATCAAGACTGCTTCCTGGGCCAGGTTGCCCGCGCCCTCAAGAGCGAGAATCTGGACGCTGCCCTGGGATGTCGCACCGGCTGCCGGCCCGGCGCCATTGCCCGGAATGACCAGGCGCTGGCCGGAGAAGACAAAATCCGGGTTGGCCAGACTATTGGCCTGTACCAGGGCGTCGATCGTAACGCCGTAGCGGGTGGCGATGCTGCCCAGGCTTTCACCTGCCTCGACGACGTGGACGGTTTCATCCCCCGTCGAGGCCGCCTGCACGTCTGGCTCGCCGCTGCCGGCGCCAATGGTTTCGGGCGTGGCAGCCGGCGGTGTTGGCAGCACCGCGACCTCCGCCACGGTAGGCGTTGCGGCCAGGATCGCGCCGGCGCCCGGGCCGTAGAGCGCGGCCAATTCTTCCCCATCGGGCCGGCGCATCTCGAAGAGCCAGACCACCGCCAAGGCGATGACAAGGCTGATTGCAGCATTGACGAGAATGACAAAAGCCAGTTGGCTACGGTTCATTGATCCACTTCAAAACGTCTCATCCAGTCCCAAGGTCAACGTCGTTGAATTGTAACATACCGGTCCAAAAATTGTCATGAAGAGGCGCGTGCAGGCGCGTTTGGCCGGCGGAGCAGGGAAACAGACGATCACCGGACATACATTCGTCAGAAATCCGACCCAGAGATCTGAACTAGAAATCCCGTGAAGTGCAAGCGTTCCCACCATCGTTCCGGCTAATCCGCGGTAGAATACGGGTCAGGTAGATTATTGACAGGTGATCGGGTATCGCTTGTCCAGTATAGGATTTCAGGCGGAAATCAGGCTTATGGCATCGAATCAACCTCCCTATCGATCCTCCGATCGTGCGCTAATCTGGCTGGCTGCCGGAATTGTGGCCGTGGTGCTCTTCGGCTGCATGCTCTTGGCCGGCGTCGGCATCCTGGTCATGAGCCCGGCGAGCGCGCGCCAGACAACGGCGCCCGCTGCGCCCATGGTCGTCAATGAGACTGTCCGTCCGGCACTGCCGGCGCCCGTCATTATTGCACCGCCTGAGGATGGGATCGATTATGAGAGCGCGGTCCTGGCCAATGTGTACGATCAGGTAAATCCGTCCGTCGTCAATATTTCCGTGCTGGGCGATCCTCACAATACGCTGCCTGACGAAATGATTCCGGAGGGCGTGGAGCCGGGTGAGCTGTTTGTAATCAGTTCCGGTTCGGGCTTCGTGTGGGATCAGGACGGCCATATTGTGACCAATAATCACGTGGTGGAAGGCGCGGATCTCATTCAGGTTACCTTTAATGATGGCACCGCGTCGATCGCAGAGTTGGTCGGGACGGATGTGGACAGCGACCTGGCCGTCATTCGGATCGATCCGGCCGGCTACACTTTGCGTCCCGTTCGGCTGGGCGCGCTGGAAGACATCTACGTCGGTATGCGCGTTGTCGCCATCGGTAATCCGTTCGGCCTGGAAGGCACCCTTACCAGCGGCATCGTGAGTGCCACGGGACGCTCCATTCCGGCCCGGGCTTCGTTCAGCATTCCCGGCTCAATCCAAACCGATGCCGCCATCAACCCGGGCAACTCCGGCGGCCCGTTGCTGAATGAACAGGGCGCGTTGATCGGCGTAAATGCCCAGATTCGCTCAGAAGAGCGGGCCAATAGCGGGGTTGGCTTCGCCATTCCCGTGAACATCGTGGCGCGGGTCGTGCCGGGTCTGATCGCCGACGGTGAATACTCCCATGCCTACATCGGCATCAGCGGCCAAACCTACAGTCCGATCTGCGCCGAGGACCTGGGCATCGCTCCAGAGGTGCGGGGCGCTCTGGTTGTGGATGTCTTGCGCAATACGCCGGCAGCCCGTGCGGGCCTGCGCGGCGGCCGGGACGCATCAGACACGGCCTACCCGCAGATCTGCCCTCAGCGCATCGGCGGCGATCTGATTACGGCCATCGATGATCAGCCGGTGACCAAGTTTGATGATATTCTCTACTACCTCAGCAGCAACACGAGTCCCGGCGACGTCGTCACGCTGACCATCATGCGCAATGGTGAGCTGCGCACGGTGGATGTGACCCTGGCCGAGCGGCCCAGCCGGCTGTAATCCGCTCACGGTGCCGGGCCTCTCTATCGGCATTTAGGCCTACAGTTATTCATTGAAGGTCGATACAGAGAAAGCCGATACAGAGAAAGCCGATACAGAGAGAGCTGATACAGAAAAAAGACGAGCGACGCTCAAGAACGCGCAGCGGCCCTGAAATACATTCAGGGCCGCTGTCTCATCTTCGTGCGTGCAGGCACTTCAGTCATCGAATTCAATGATATGCTCGGATGCGCCCTGGCGCCAATTGCCGTTGGCATCGCCCACGGCCCAGGAGGAACGGATGCGAATCGTCCGTTTGGTATGGCTCACCGGTGCGGGTCGCGTCTCGGCCGGCGGCGCTTTGACGACCTGGGTCACCGCATTGCGGGCTGCCGCCTCCGCCA
>CAYZLP010000314.1:4000-6065 GCA_964478635.1 uncultured Caldilineaceae bacterium | reverse complement strand
CCGAAGGCCTCCTTAACCGGGGCCAGTTCGACCATGTTGCCGGCATACATGATGGCCAGTCGATCCACCAGTTGGGCCATGAGCCCCATGTCGTGGCCGATGACGATCATGGAAACGCCCAGCCGGTCCCGAATATCCTGGAGGGTCTGGGCCACGATGCGCTGCACGATGACGTCCAGGGCGCTGGTCGGCTCGTCGGCGATGATGAGGGGCGGGTTCAATGCGATGGCCATGGCGATGCAGGCGCGCTGCTTCATGCCGCCACTGAGTTCGTGAGGATACATGTCATAGATGCGGCTGGGCAGGCCAACGTCGGTCAAGAGCTTGAGGATACGCGCCTTCAGCTCCTGCTTGGGCTGCTTGCCCTCGTGCGTCTCGATCGCATCGCCGATCTGGTCCTTGATCTTCATGAGCGGATTGAGGGAGTTCATGGCGCCCTGGGGCACCAGCGCCATTTCGCGCCAGCGGATGTCCCGTAGGGCTTTGTCGTTCAATCTGACCACATCGGTCCCATTAATCACGGCGCTGCCGCCGACGATGCGGCCGGGCGGCTGGACCAGGCGCAGGATCGCCATGGCCGTCGTCGTCTTGCCGCAACCCGACTCGCCGATCAGGCCGATCAACTCGCCCTCGTATACGTCGAAAGTGACATCGTTGGCCGCAATGACATCGCCTGTTGGCGTGGCGTAGTGGACGCTGAGATGCTCCACCTCAAGCACCTTCTTGCGTTCAGGCGCAGCAACCTCGTCACCGAATTCCCAGCTGTAGCCATTTTCCGCTTGGGTCATTTGGACTGCACTCCTCTCAGCCGCGGGTTGGCAATTTCATCCAGACCGATGTTCATCAAGAAGAGGGAGATGAAGATGATGATCAGCATCAAGATAGGGAAGCCCCACCACCACCACATGCCGCGCAGGACGGCCGCGCCGTTGATGGCGAAAAAGATGATCATACCGAGCGTGGGAATGCGGGTCGGCCCGAGACCCAGAGCCTCCAAACTGGTGGCGGCCAGAATGGTGGCGGATACCGTGCCTACAAAAGCTGCGGCCAGATAGGGCAGCAGGTTGGGCATCATCTCCTTGAACATGATGTCGAAGTTGGAGGCGCCGGAAAGACGGGCCATCTGCACGTAGCCCTGCTCGCGCATGCTCAACACTTGGGCCCGGGCATAGCGGGTCGGCCGCGGCCAGGCAAACGCGGCCAGCAGCAGGGCCATGGTGCGCAGATCGATCTGGTTGACGATGGCGGCGATCACGACGAGCACGGCCAGAGCCGGAATCGTGATGAAAGAGTCGGATATAACCCGCACCACCGTATCCCACCAGCCCCCCAGAAAACCGGCCGAAAAGCCGAGTACGATCCCGATCAGCATCCCGATCGATGCCGCCAAGAAGCCTACGTAGAGCGAACGCGGCGTCGCGACCAGCAGCAAAGCCAGCATATCACGCCCCGAGCTTTCGGTGCCGAGCGGATAATCCGGGCTGGGCGGGTTGAAGGCCGGACCCAGGTCCTTGGTCACCCACATGGGCGGCGTGTTGATAGGCGCCGACGCCGCCCGGGCCAAGTCCGTATTCCAGACCAGCGGGCCGATCCATTCAAGCAAGAACATCACGACGATGACGACCGCGCCGGTGATGAACTTGGCGTTGAGCCAGGGCGAGCGCTCGCGTTTGACCGGAACCGATTGACGCTCTGGCGCAGAAGGGTCGGCGGTTACAGTGGTCATGGCCTAGCTCCTTCGATAAGAAATTCGCGGATCGATCAGTGGATACGACAGATCCAAGATCAAGACGGCAAGCGAAACGCCCAGGACCAGATAGAAGACAACGCCCTGGACCAGGTTGAAATCGGAATTGATGATGCCCTGGTAAAGGAGATAGCCCATGCCCGGATAGGTGAAGATATACTCGACGATTACCGAACCGGCCGCGATGCTGCCCAGGGTGAGGGCCAGGGCCGTCATCTGGGGCAAGATGCCGTTGCGAATCCCGTAGCGCGTGAAGACGCGTCGAGGCCGCAGACCCTTGGCTTCGGCCAGCACCATATAATCCTGGCCGTCGATGGT
>CAYZLP010000314.1:0-3900 GCA_964478635.1 uncultured Caldilineaceae bacterium | reverse complement strand
GAGATTGCGAGATTGGGAGACCGAAGATTGAGGATTGGGTACTTGCCGCCGACAGTCTCCGTCGCGGCACTTCGCCCAATCTCCAATCTCCCAATCTTCAGTCCTCGATCTACCCCTACTGCGCCGGTTCCAGGTTATGGATAATCACATGGGTGCTCTGCCACCATGTGGGCGGGTGGATGTAGGGATTGTCGGCCGACGGCCAGTTGGTCCAATAGGTCTCGTTAAAGGGCACAATCTTCTTGGCCTGGGTAACCGGAATCACCGGCAGTTCGTCCATGAAGATTTCGGCTGCCTGCACGAAAAGATCGTCGATGGCGGGATCACCCAGGGGCAAGACGCCCATTTCATCGACAAGCGCGCTGTACTCTGTGTTTTCCCAGCGCCAGGCGTTCGCGCTGGCGCGCTCGCCCACCGGTACGACATGGCTGATGTTGAGCGTGTTCATGGACGCCCAGGGCTCGTTGATGGAGCCGCAGGTCTGCCAGCCGGTGCGCGATTCATAGTCGCCGCCAAAGAAGTTATCCCAGAAGGTGCCATAGGCGACATTGCCAAAGGTGGCGTTGATGCCGATGCGCTGAAGCTGTTCGACAACGACCTGCGCGATCTTCTGCTTCTCAATCAGCGGTTCGGGCGTCTGGAAGTGAATCTTCAGTTCCTCGCCGTCCTTCTCGTAGTACCCGCTGCTGTCATTCAGGACGTAGCCTTTGGATTCGATGATCTCCTTGGCTCTATCCGGATCGAAGGTGGTCATTTCGGTCGTGTCGATCAAGTCGACGTACCGATCCAGACCGGCATAGGCCGGGAAGAAGAAGCTGGAGGCCGTGGTCGCGCCCTCATAGGCGATGGCGACAATCTCGTCGCGATCCACCGCGTAATTGATGGCTTTGCGCATCTCTTTGTCATCCCACGGCGCCACGGTTGTGTTGAATTCCAGGTTGCGGGCGCAGGGATCGGGCCAGGCATAGGGCAGATCGCTGTAGTAGGCGATGACATTGGGATTGCGCTGCTGCAGGGCGAAGAAGGAGCCCAAACTGATGTCCATGAGGCTGTCCAACTCGTCGTTGGCCATGGCCGCGACTTTGGTGTCCTCGGTGCCGTAGGTCGTCCAGACCAAGCGCTCGGGGGCAGGCAACTCCATCCAGCCGGATTTGGCGCCCCACCAGTCGTCGTTACGGGTGTAGACAAATTCAGTTTCGGCTGCGCTTTCGAGCAGATACGGTCCGGTGAAGACGGGCCAACCCTGCTCCGGATCATAGTTGGTGAAGGTTGTCGGATCCTTGTCGGCCCAGATGTGCTCCGGCATGATGTTGTGGCGGCCATAAATCTTGGCGGCAAAGTGATCGAGAACGAAGCGGGGGTTCGGACCCGTAAGGTTGAACTGGGTGGTCAGGTCGTCTACCTTTTCGACACTTTCGACCCAGGTCACCATCTCGCCGGCCATGTCCAGGTCGGGATGCTCGAGCAGCATGTTGATGGTGAAGACCACGTCGTCGGCATTCATGGGTTCGCCGTCGCTCCACTCAATGCCCTCCCGCAGCTTGATGGTCCACACATCGGCCGTCTCGTTCTGGTCTGAACTCTCGGCCAGCCAGGGCATGATTTCACCGGTCTCATAGTTGAGAATGAAGAGCGGCTCCATCATGGCCTGATGCAGGCCCATGTCTTCGACCGCGCCGGGAATGTACGGATTCCAACTCTCAGGATTGGCGACGCGACCGCCGCCGATGTCGAAGATGACCGTCTTGCTGCGTAAATCGCCCTCGCTGGCAGCAGGTGCCGCTGCCTCACCCGCGGCGGCCTCTCCATCTGCCCCGGCGGGTGCCGCGGGCGCACAGCCGGCAATCAGCATGAGGATTGCGGCCAGTCCGAAAAAGAGTACCAGTTTCTGTTTCATTTTTTCCTCCATGGAAAGTTGACGACGGCAACAGGATAGGATTGTCGAAAATTGGAAATGCCGAAAGCAGAATACGTATTCAGCACCAGTTGACAGCAGCGAATGGTGCGGGAGTGTCGGCGGACAGATTTCGGAGAGCGCACGACAAATCTGGGCTTGAATGCTGGAAGAACGAGAATGAATGCGCATTCATGAATGCGTATTCACAATCTAAAACAAGAACGCGCTCTTGTCAATACCCAAATTCAGTAATTCACGATTTGGCGACGGACGAGATTCCTCGCTAGCGTTTCGCCAGAGTGAGGGATCGGTGCAAATCCGCTCGGAATGACAAATAGTGAAGTACTGAAATTCATTGAGAGGGTAGACGCTCCGCTCGAAAGCTGATTGACGAATGAGGAAAAGTGATGTATATCTGAATGCGTATTCACGTGTCACGCCCAGAAAGTCGAGCCTTATGGCCCATAAACCGGTCACGTCCTATGACGTTGCGCAATTGGCCGGCGTTTCCCAACCAACGGTCTCCCGCGCCTTTGCGCCTGACGGAACGATTTCTCCCGCAACACGCGCCCGGGTTCTGGATGCAGCCCGGCGACTTGGCTACCAGCCCAACGCCATCGCGCGGGGTCTAACGACCCAGCGCACGGACATCGTCGCCATTGTCATGGGCAATATCTCGCGCAGCCTGTTCTATCCCCGCGTGCTCGATATTCTGACCCATCGCCTTCAAGCCATGGGCAAGCAGGTCCTGCTCTTCAACGCACACGAGACCCGGTCTGCGGATGAAATCTTGCCCCGCATCATGAGCTATCGCGTGGATGCGCTCATTGTCGCCCACACCACGCCGGGTCGGGAACTGATCGACCGCTATACCAGCGCCGGCGCGCAGGTCGTGCTGCTCAACCGCACCGTGCCCGATACCAGAGCCAATGCTGTTTGTAGCGACAATGAGGCCGGCGGCCGGATGGTGGCAGATCTCTTCCTGGACGCCGGCCACAAGCGTCCGGGTTTTCTGGCCGGGATCGGCGTCACCGCCACCAACTTGCTCCGCCAGAAGGGCTTTATCAAGGGGCTGCAAGAACGGGGCTATGGCGATGTCATGATTGAACATGGCGCCTATTCTTTCCAGACCGGATTTGACGCCGCCCTGCGTCTGCTCGACCGGGACGACCCGCCGGACGCCATCTTCTGTGCAGCCGATATCATGGCCCTGGGCGCGATGGACGCGGCGCGCAGCAAGCTCGGTATCAAGGTGCCTGACGAGGTGTCGATTGTCGGCTATGACGACATTCCCATGGCCGGCTGGCCGGCCTACGATCTCACGACCGTACGCCAGCCTGTGCCCCAGATGCTCGACAAATTGATTGAGTTGCTCTCCCCGCAGAGTGACGGAACGCTCACAGGACAAGTCTATCTAATGCCGGTTGATCTGATTCGACGGAGTTCGGCCCGGCTGACAGAGAACTCATAACCCCAATTGGGAGGAGATCTATGCGCATCCAGTGGCTGGCCCACGCCTCATTTCTGATCGAAGGCGCGGGCCTACGCATTATTACCGATCCCTATGAGCCCAACGAAATCATCAACCTGCCGCCCGTGACGGCGCGCGCCGACATCGTCGTGCGCAGTTCGGACGACGATGAAGCGCATTGTTATGTCGATACGATTCCGCCTGGTTTCGACTTGGTGACGGCTACCGATATCGTGGACAGCGGAGCCCGCGTGCGCGGCGTCGATTTCTCTGCGGTCTGGTCGGAAGAAAGCTACGCCAAGGAGGTCGTGCGTGACAATGCCATGTATCGCTTCACGCTGGAAGGCATCACCATTACGCATCTGGGCGACGTGGGCAACTCGTTGGACGAGGGTCAACTGGCCGCGCTGGCCGGCACTGACATTCTGTTGGCCCTGACCGGCGGCCATCCCACCATCGATCTGGCCGACCTGGAGAAAGTAATCGCAGAACTCCAGCCCAAAGTCGTCATTCCCATGCACTATCGCATTCC
>CAYZLP010000313.1:3198-6078 GCA_964478635.1 uncultured Caldilineaceae bacterium | reverse complement strand
TGGCCGGCTGTTCGCCAAAGTGAACCAGGGTACGCACTCCGGGCAGGAGGCGCAGATTGGGGATGTGGGGGGAAAGCAAATCAGCTTGTACAAAGAGATAATGGGGGAATAGCGCCTCTTCGCGGCTACCGCGGTTGTAGCCACGCTTGATGTTGATCGTCGGAAAAAAGACTTCGACCTCGTGCGCATGCAGCTGATGCGCGACCAGCGGCTCCTTCCGGGGGTTCGTGTGGAGCAGATACCAATTGATGGCCATGACTACTATCCTCTCGGGACGATTTCGATTCTTGTACGTCCGGACAAATGCCTACACCGGCGAAGGGGGCTCACCTGGGGGATTTGTCCGATATCTACTGTTTTGAGAATCGTCTCGTGAACATGCGGGGGTCAGGTTTCTAACATCGCTAAGGGTGGAGTGTAGCGTGAGGCCGCGCCAGAAGCGCGCCATGAACGCGCCATTTATTGTTTAGTTCAGATCAACTGGAGGCTATTCCTCTACAAGACCATGTTTGATGGCAAATCTAATCAAGCCGACCGAGTTGTTGATTTCCAGCTTCTGCATGATGCGGCTGCGATAGGTATCCACAGTACTGGTAGCCAGGCCGAGCAACTCGCCGATGTTTGCGCTTGACCGACCTTCCGCCACGAACTGAAGGATTTGGCGCTCGCGGGGACTGAGCTTTGGCCGCCGCGGCTGCGGCTGGGTACCGATTTGGGGCTGGGTACCGACTTGAGGCTGGAGCAGATAATCTTCTACCAGCATATCCATCAATTTGTGGCTGAGATAACGCTGGCCGGACAGCACCGTATCGATTGCCGCAATCAGTTCCGTTCCCACCGACTCTTTCAAGACATAGCCGCGCACCCCGACCCGCAGCGCCTGAATAACGTGGGAGCGATCACCGTACATGGACAAGATAATGACTCGTGTTTGCGGTGAACGATTGCTGACCTGTTCGGCTGCCAGTATTCCGTTCAGATCGGGCATGCATACGTCAAACACAGCCAGTGCCGGTTGGAACTCTTCCACGGAGCGCACTGCATCCAGCCCATTGGCCACCGACGCCTGAACGTCGAAGCGGCCGTAGGCCTCTAGCAGCAAACGCAAGCCATCGCGGACGATGCCGTGATCGTCGGCAAGTACAATCGATGTTTTCATTGCGATGTCTCCACGGTGATTCGAGTACCTTGCCCAGGATGTGATTCAATGGTGAGTGCAGCGCCGATAGACGCGGCGCGTTCCTGCATGATAAGCAGCCCGTAACTGCCCTTTTTCGATAGATTGTCTCTATCGAGGACAAATCCGCAGCCGTCATCTGCAACCTGTAATCGTACCAATGCGCCTTCTTCGGTCAAAGAAAGATTGACGTAACGCGCCCGCGCATGTTGGATAACGTTGGTCAACGCTTCCTGCGCGATCTGAAGCAGTACGGCTATTGCGGCCGGGGATAGATCAATCGGCAACGCCGGGACATTCACATCGATCCGTATGGGCGTACGCTCGGTCAGAAGTTCGACGTAGTCGAGCAGCGCGACGGCCAGGTCGGATTCGACATCCGGCTGCATACGCAATTCGGCCATGACGTTGCGCACGCTTGACGAGATCTCCTCAACCAGGGCAAGTGCGTCGTCCACCCCACGCTTTGATTTCCCTGCGTCCGGTTGCTGGTGGTCCAACTCTTGTCTGAGCCGCGCGAGAATGAGCGTCAGACCGGTGAGGTTGCGGCTCACCGAATCGTGCAATTCACGCGAGATGGCGGCTCGTTCTGCATTGCGCGCCTCGCGCAAGCGCTGCAAGAGATGCTCGATTAACCGATTGTCCGAGTCCGTAAAGTGGCGTGTATACGAACCTGGATCGGTAAATGCGTTGTCCATTGACGGTGCTCAATTGTCAAAAGGATGGCCTCATACCGCCGGGGAAGTGGTCCGAAACGAATGCGTTCAGTGATATCCACCTGCTGCTGGCATTAATCCCGCGCGTTTTGACTGCCTAGCCTTGGTTGACTGTCCCATAATCATTGATGGAATGCTGGACTTGTGCGGCGGGGGCAGCGACATGATGGAAAGAGCCCCGGCTTTACATGCGCCTAACCTCATCTCCAACCTATGTCCGATGGTAATCGTATGATGCAGGCGCGCCAAAAGCGCGCCAGTGCGCGCCATGTAGTGCATTTGTGATCCACATGGGCTGTAGTGTGGGAAAACGGCGCGGAAGCCACGCCCGGTCTCATGATCGCGGGCGCGGCAGTCCAACGGTCCGAGGGTTATGCGGTTCCGATGTCGTGCAGAATGACGAAGCGGACCAAGTTGGCCAAGGAATCAACCTGCAGTTTCGCCATGATGCGACTGCGATAGGTGTCGACCGTGCTGGCTGCCAGCCCAAGGCGGTGGCCGATTTCAGAACTCGTGAAGCCCTGAACGACCAACGGCAAGATTTCTCTTTCGCGTGGGCTGAGCAGATCGAGCGGGCTCCCTATGGGCGCCACGACGTCGACCTGTGCTTCCAAAATCGCATCGCGGATGGTCGGACTGAGGAAACGCCGCCCGGTTATGATGGTGTCGAGCGCCTCAAGCAGTTCTTCGCCGTCTGCTTCCTTGAGCACATAGCCGTCGGCGCCGGCGGCAAGCGCCCGTCGTATCATCTGCGGATCGCTCACCATCGATAGGATGAGGATTTTGGCGGTACACCGGCGCGATCGGAGTTCATGCGCCACTTCGATGCCGTTCATTTTCGGCATGATTAAATCTACAATCGCCAGATCGGGGCCCAGCGCCAAGATCTCTTCCACCGCGGCTGAACCGTCCATAGCGACGCCGGCGACGCAGTAGCGTCCCGTCGTTTCCAGCAGCAGCCGCAACCCGTCGAGGACAATGCCATGA
>CAYZLP010000313.1:0-3098 GCA_964478635.1 uncultured Caldilineaceae bacterium | reverse complement strand
GTAGCGTCCCGTCGTTTCCAGCAGCAGCCGCAACCCGTCGAGGACAATGCCATGATCATCGGCGATAAAGGTCGATATAGCCATATCGGGTAAGAATTCCCTCTGTTTGGATCTATGTGTGCAGGCAAGCAGGGGGCTGGCGAGCCGCAAATTTGATAGAATCGGGGGTCACCATTGATTAGACGGTTTTTCGCAGGACAAGTTACGGCCGCTTTTCACTGCCCGCCGCCGGTCAGAATATCTGCCACACCTGGAAAACCTTTGTTGGCCCGGGCGAAAACTGTGGCCTCTTGCTTGACAACCCCCCGTTTCAGTGATAGGCTGTGTTTATTAAGTTTAATCATTTTACTAAGGGTGAGGATCCATTTTGCGGTCGCCCCGGTCGCATGCTACATTGGATTTCTTACCGGGAATATCGGGCCGGATTTCGGCCTGCTGCAACGCTTTTCTACCCATCCGTATCCAATGGAGGAAATTCACATGTCACGTAAGCTCATAGGCGTTTTGCTCATGGTCGTTGCCCTGCTCATGGCGGCCTGCGCAGCCCCGGCGGCGGCTCCCGATGCAGCTGCGCCGGCCGACAGCGGGGAGGCTGCGGCGCCGGCCGGTGAGAAAGTGACCCTGACGATCGAAAGCTGGCGGAATGACGATCTGCCCATTTGGCAGGACGTCATCATTCCGGCCTTCAACGAACAGTACCCGGATATCGAGGTGATCTTCGCCCCGGCTGCCCCTGCCGAATACAACGGCGTGCTGAACACCAAGCTCGAAGGCGGCACCGCCGGTGAGCTGATTACCTGCCGGCCCTTCGACGCTTCGTTGGCCCTCTTCCAGGAAGGCTACTTGGCTTCACTGAACGATCTGCCCGGCCTGGAGAACTTCAGCGATGTGGCCAAGAGTGCCTGGATCACGGACGATGGTTCCGACGTTTTCTGCGTACCCATGGCATCGGTGATTCACGGCTTCATTTACAATGCCGACATCTTCAACGAGTTGGGCCTGGAAGAGCCGACGACCGAAGCCGAATTCTACGCCCTGCTTGATGCCCTGGCCGCCGACGGCAACTATGCCGTGCTCGACATGGGGACCGCCGACCAGTGGGAATCGGCCACCATGGGCTTCCAGAACATCGGCCCGAACTACTGGAAGGGTGAAGCCGGTCGCCTGGGACTGATCGAGGGCACGGAGAAGCTGACCGATCCCCAATATGTGGCCACGCTCAACGAACTGGCCCGCTGGTCCGCTTATCTGCCTGATGGCTATGAGGCCCAGACCTATCCGGACAGCCAGAATCTCTTCACGCTGGGCCAGGCTGCCATCTACCCGACCGGCTCGTGGGAGATCAGCCTCTTCAACACCCAGGCCGACTTTGAAATGGGCGCCTTCAAGCCCTATCTGCCCGAGGGTTCCGACGGCGCTTGCTACATCAGCGACCATACCGACATTGCTCTGGGCATGAATGCTGCCATTCCTGAAGAAAAGGTCGAAGCCGCCCGCACCTTCCTGGAATGGATGACCACGGCCGAATTTGCCGAAATCTACAGCAACCAGCTGCCGGGCTTCTTCAGCCTGTCGAATCACAGCATCACCCTGACCGATCCCCTGGCCCAGGAATTCCTGGACTGGCGCGGCGAGTGTGAATCGACGATTCGCAATTCCTACCAGATTCTCTCCCGTGGCGAGCCGAATCTGGAGAACGAACTCTGGCGCCTGAGCGCCGGCGTCATGAACGGTACCGTCACGCCGGAAGACGCGGCCGCCGAACTCCAGGCCGGCCTGGAAAGCTGGTACGAGCCGCAGCAGTAGGAAACTGCGCGGTAGAGATAGATCCAGATTTGTAGAGATGCTTTGAGATTGAGAGACTGGCGCTTCACAGCCAGTCTCTCAATCTCCCCATCTCACGCTTTCCAATCAATTCACCCACACCAGCCTGCCATCATGTCTGCCCAGCCTTCCCGCAAGCGCAAACCCTTCCCCTGGCACATTCTGGTCTTTCTTGCACCGGCGACCTTTGTCTATACGCTGTTCATGATCTTTCCGCTGGTCGACTCCATGCGGCTCAGCTTCTTCGCGGCGTCACCCGGCCAGCCGGACGTCTTCGTAGGGCTTCAGAACTATGTCACACTCCTGACCAATGAACTCTGGTCGCCCCGTTTCTGGAACGCATTAAAGAACAACTTCATCTTCTTTGGCGTGCATTTCTTCGTTCAGAATCCAATTGGCCTCCTCTTGGCCGCGTTGCTGACCCAGGCGACGGTACGGGGGCGGGGCTTTTTCCGCACAGTCTATTTCTTGCCGACAATGCTTTCATTTGTGATTGTCGGTTTCATCTGGCAGCTGATTCTGAGTCCCCTTTGGGGGATCGCCCGGGACATGCTGGGGCTAGTGGGGCTTGAATCGCTCTTCCGCCCCTGGCTGGGGCTGGAAAGTACGGCCCTGGTCACCCTTTCCCTCATCTCTGTCTGGCAGTTCATCGGCATTCCCATGCTGCTATTCTACGCCTCCCTCATCTCGATTCCCGGCGAGTTGGTTGAGGCCGCATTGGTGGACGGGGCGACCCATTGGACTGCCTTCTGGCGGGTGAAGTTTCCCCTTATCCTGCCCACGGTCGGCATCGTCACGATTCTCACCTACGTGGGCAACTTCAATGCCTTTGACCTGATTTATACGACCCAGGGCGCACTGGCCGGTCCCAATTTCTCGACCGACATCCTGGGAACCTTTTTCTACCGGACCTTTTTCGGACAACAGCTTCAGCTAGGTAACCCCAATATGGGCGCAACCGTCGCGACGATGATGTTCCTCATCATTCTGGCCGGCGTTTTGCTCTATCTTTTGGTCTGGCAGCGGCGGGTGACGACATATGAGTTGTAGATCTGCAAATATCATCGACGCGGGTGAACAATCAATCAACAATGGTTAATGATGGCACGCACTAACTGGCTCGGCCGCATTGTTCCCTATATCGTTCTCACCTTCTTTGCCCTGCTGGCCCTCTTCCCGGTGGTGCTGGTGGTGATCAACTCCTTCAAGGAGCGGCGGGCGATCTTCAATTCACCCTACCTGCCGCCCCTGCCGGAGACTTTCAGCCTGGGCGG
>CAYZLP010000312.1:0-6079 GCA_964478635.1 uncultured Caldilineaceae bacterium | reverse complement strand
GTGACATTACCGAGCGCGTCGATCCCGCGTGCGTTGATCTGATAGATCCCTTCGATGCCCGCGGCGTCCACCGGGATCTGGTAGCTCCATTCGCCCTGATCGACTGCAGCCGTGGTCCACGTTCCTTGTCCATATCCATAGAGATTCATCACCTCGTAGTCGGCCAAAGCGCGATCATAGACGAGTAGTTCGTCGAGTCGACCGCTCAGGTAACTTCCAGACATTGTCTTAAATGAGCCAACGAGCATTGAGCCATCGCTGGCTTCGACCGGCCTGTCGTCCTGCGCCTCTAGGACACCGTCCAAATAGAGGGAAAGCCGGCTCCCGTCGTGGACGACTGCGGCATGGTGCCATTGGCCGGTGGCTACCTTCGCTGTACTTGTTAGCGCGCTCCCGCCAAGATAGGACTCCACGCTCCCGTCGCCCAACACCGCCAGCCAGGTGCGGCCAACTCCTGTGCCGTCCTGCTGTTGGATGATAGGCCGTTGCGAGCCCAACTCGGCGACGTTGAACCAAACCGCGGCTGTGAAGGGCGTCTCTGCCGGGTCGAACAACTGCGGCAGCGCGAGATACTGACCATTCCCGGAGAATTGAGCAGAACGGTCCCGCTGCCCTGATTCGTTGAACGTCGGGCAGTGTGCGGCGAGGCAAGTAGCGGCGTTGTTCGCCCCCGAACGATCGACGACATACTGTGTCGCATGGCGCTCATCGAACGGTAGATGGACGACTGCGCCATTGAGCGCGTCGATCTGTTCGGCCGGTGTGAAATTGACCTGAACCTCTGTGACATCGCTGCGGTCGCTGACCGTACCCTGCACGGTCAGGGCCGTGGTGATCAGTTGCGTAGCGCTCACCGGGCTAGACGCATCAATCGTCGGGCCCGCCGCATCCAGCGTGAGCCGAATTGTCGGATATGTCGCAGCCGGCGTCGTATTGCTCACCGCATCGGCGGCGCGCAGGGTGACCGTGTAGGCGCCGCTGGGATCGGTCAATGCGCTGCCGGATGTATCGTAGACGGGCAAGAGGTAGTCGACGGCCCAGTTCGTGCCGTCGATGTCGGCTTCTTGCCAGTTCTGACCCGCGGGCGCGTCACCGTCATCGATACGCACCTCGACAGTTGAGACGCCGCTGCCCGGCTTGCTGCCGGCAGCCGGATCGTTGACCGTGCCGCTGACTGCCACCAGCCAACGTCCTTCCTCATCGCGCGTCGGGCGCTGGACCACGCCGTCGGCGGTTGTGAAGGCGACCTGCGGCGGCGTGCTGTCCAGAATGACGTTCACATCATAGACCGGGCTGACGTGGCCGACGATGTCGTAGGCGCGGACCGGCAGCGTCTGCTCACCGTCGCTCAGCCCGCTGATATCCCAAGCGTAGCTCCAGGTCTCGGTGCCGGTCAGCGTCTGCCAGCCGCCGTCGTTGACCTCCACCGCGCCGATGATTGACGTCGGATCCTCGGCTGTGCCGGCCAGAACCAGTGTGCCGTTGTTCGGCGCGTACTGATTCTGCTGCGGACAGGCGGAGGCGTCGGCGCAGACCGCGGGATCATCGGCATCGACCGTCAGGGTGCGGTTGGTGGTCTGGATGATGGAGCCGACTTCGGTTGCCGTCTCGCGCAGGACCAGTTCCTCGCGTCCCATTGTCGTCGTGCCGTCGGCGGCAAAGAGCGTGCCGACCATGACAGACTGATCCTGGGCCTGAATCTTGTTGTAGAGCGTGCGCACGTCGTCAGCGGTGAGCGCTTCCTGCCAGGCGGCGACCTCGTCAAGTTGGCCATTGAAGAACCAGCCCGTACCGAACATGGACCCGATCCATGTTGGACCCAAGCCCAGATAGTTGCCGCTCGCCGTATCCTGCGCAACTTGGACCCCGTCGCGATAGATTGTGCGCGTCTTCGATGGCGCATCATAGGTGCAGACCCAGTGATGCCATGAAGAATCGATCAGAGACGCATCCGACGTGTTCAGAGCGTCGCCCCAGAAGGCGCAGGTGAATTCTGTTGCATTTCTGAAGCCAAAGACCAAGCCCTCATTGGCGCTGTCCGTGCCCTGGCTGAGGATCGCACCCGTATTGCCGGTTTCATTCCTGGCCCATGCCGCCAGCGTGAAGGAGTGATCGGTCAACGGGATGCTGGTCTCGTCCCGTTCCAGCGTCACCTGGACGTTGTCCAGCGCCCAGAGTTCGACCCCATTGGGATCGCTGGTGGATGTTTGCCCCTCGAAGTAGAGCGTGATGGAGTCGGCAATGTGCTCTGAAATCGTGCCCGCAAGCGTGTAAACCTGGTTGAACGGGAAGTCGCCGTCAGTTTCGAAGGTGGCAACGGAGCCGGCGTGGGGACGATGGGGGGCCGGCCAGAAGCGTAGCGACGAGACCCAGTTGGGCCATGGCGCCTTGAGCGAGGCCGCACCCGCAAACGGATCGAATACCTGCCGGGCGCCGCCATAGTTGGGATTCTCGTACACTTGCGCGACGGTGGTGGCCAAAGCAACGGTCTCGGCAAATTGCGGATTGTCGCCCGACGGCGTGTCGGCGAGATTGGGCGTGTCTCCATAGAGCACGTAAGGCGGATTCGGACCGATGGTCTCCAGCCCCTGGGTTGGCGTTGCGTTGTAGGCTCCGGGAAACGCCTGAACATAGCCCCAACAAGCGCTATTCGTCTTGTCCGGACAGTCAGCGAACGTGGTGTTGAGGACCGTTGTGCTGTCATGCCCCCATTCCCAGCGATCGGGACCCAGGCCAAAGGCTGTCATATTGCCGGCCCAGCCCTCCACTCCAAGCCACGTTACGAGATCAAAGCGTACTTTGACGGTATCATGGGGTTGTAGATCGGTCAGCGCCAGCGTCGGGCGTTGGTTGCCGAAGTACCCCAGCCAGTACTTACCGCCTCCTGTCCAGTAGTCGGTCGGCGATCCGCAGTGGGACGGCCGGACCAGGGCGATCTGGCTGACCTCGGCTGGGCTCAGCGCACGGTCGAAGATTTGCACCTCGTCCAGCGTGCCCACGAACCAGTCCCCTTCATTGTAATTGGAACGGCCGATCTTGATCGTGTCGTTGCTATTGTCGTTGTCGTTGGCAGCATAATTGGTCTCACCGGCATCCGTATTAAACAGCCCGTCAACGTAGATGTTGCCGAGGCCGCCTGTGCCTGAGCCGTCATACGCCCAAGTCACCGCCACGTGGTGCCACTCGCCGTCGTTGACAGGAGTTGAGCCGAAAATGTAGTTGTTGCCATAACCGACAAAGACGGGGACGCCGCGTTCATCGAGATAGAAGGCTCGTTCGCCCGATTGCCAGGCGTTGTCGCCATTGGTCTTGACGACCATGGCCTTTGTGTGCGCCGTGGTCTTGACCCAGGCGGCGATGGTGAACGAACCGCGCGACATGTTGACGAAGTTCCCGGAATTGGCGTCCACGTAGGCGCCTGCCCCGCCGAAGGCAACGGCGTTGCCGGTACAGCCGGGTACGCCGGCCTGCGGGCAGGTTTGGCCGGGGACGCACGTGCCGGTGCGCCCGTTGCCCGAGGAGTCAGCGAAGTTGCCGGCCCCGGCGCTCTCATCGAACTGGTACTCTAGGACGCTTGCCGGCAGCGCAGGCGTGCTCCACTCGGCGGGAACACCGGATTCGAAATCATAGGTGTAGCGGTTGACGACGCGCTTGACCGGCGCCACGGTGATGACGTCGTCGACGCCGTCGAAGTCCGCGGCGGTGTAGGCCACGCCGGCCACACCCAGTTCGGGGCAGGTCGTCCCCTGGCACGTGCCCGTCAGTTCGTTGCCGCTGCCGTCCCGCAGCGTTTCTGAGCCTGCAACTTCATCCAGATCGTAGATGGCGGACGCGGCATCGAAGATGTCGCCGATTTCTTCCGGTGACAGGGCACGCGGATAGAGCTGGAGGCGGTCCAATGTGCCTGTGAAGTAGGTCGTCTTGCCGCCGCGCATGCCCAGGAAGAGCGGAGAATCATTTGCCGTATTCCCGGTCGTCGTGTCCGGGACCGGATCGCCGCTCAACTCGCCATCGATGTAGAGATAGAGCATGTCACCCTTCTTGACGAAGGTGACGTGATGAAACTGGCCGTCGTTGATTGGTTGTGCCGACGTTATGCCGGGGTTATTGCTGCCGTCATCGCGGGCCGCGAATATCCTGCCGGTTGCATGAACATAGCGCACCACAAAGGGATAGCCGCCTGCACCGCTCCACTTCTCGACGATGGCATTGTGCATTTGCGAGGTATCCTGCTGCACACCTGCAGCATTGACCCAGAGCGAAATGCTGAAGTCGTCATCAGTCCCGAAGTTGAAGCCGTCATTGTTGGGAATGGACAGGGACTGGCTGGTTCCGTTGAAGCGCACCGCGCGGCCGAACCGCCCATCCACGCCGGCCACGGGACAGGTTCCCGCCGCGCATGTCGCATCGTTGCCGAAGCCGGAATCGTCGACGAAGTCAGTTGCGCCTTCGGCTTCGTCAAATTCCAGATCGACGACCGGGCGCGCCGTGCTGCAGGCCAGCGCCAAGCCGGTGGCGGCGCTGCGGTTGAGCGTTTGGCGCGGGCCGCGCAGCGTGCCGTCCGGCCCGATGGCTTGGTAGCTCACGGTGCTCGTGTTGGGCCGCGCCCACGCCGCCACCCAGCCGCCGTTGGTCCGATCGGCGCAGAGCGCAATCTGCACGCCCGCTGCGCCAAAACTGTCGCCGGTGTCCAGCGCCAGCGGCGTGAACGTGTCGGCGGCGTTGAGTCGTCCGGCGTAGAGATGGTTGTCCGTGCTGCGGTAGAGCAGCAGCGATTGAAGGCTCACCGGATCCTGCACGGTCGCGGGCGGGCGCGCGAGGCCGGCGCTTTGGGGCCAGCCCTGGCCCGCATGGAGCGTGGCGGGTGTGCCGGCGGCGCCCGTCCCGGCATTGAGTGCGGCGCGCAGGATGGAGCTGTTCTCGGCCCAGATGCCGCTGTAGCTGCTGCCGTTCCAGTTGCTCTGTGGGCTGCTCACCGCGGAGGCCGCCGCGCTGTGGAACGCCTTAGGCTCCACGACTTGGGTCGGTTGGTTGGCCGGGGTGATGTATTTGAAGTCGCCTCGGGCATCCAAGGGCAGCGACCAGAGCGTGGCCGTCCCGCTCACTTCCGTCGCCCAGGTCAGCATGTAGTCGCCGTTGTTCGTGGCGACGGTGGGCGCCATCATGGCGGCGCTGGTCTGTTTCCAGAGCTGGCGCGTGGCTGCCGATTGGGGCAGGCCGCCTGACAGAAGCGATATCCACAAAGAGCCGGTCTGGTCGCCGTCCGTTTCGCCCCACGCGATCAGGCAGTCGCCCGCGTCGGTGCAGGCGATGTCGGGCCGCGTCAAGGTGGAGGTCGCGGCGGTTTCTGCCAGCGTCAGGCTCTGGCGCACGGCGCCCGTTGTGTCGGTCACGTGGGCGACCATGCGCTGCGCGCCGCTGCTTGCCACCTCGCGCACCACCATCAGCACCGGCGCGTTCCAGCCGTTGAGCGCCACGGCGTCCGTCGCCGCCAACGTGTCGCTGCCGCCTGCGCCGGCCGACCGCGGCGCGTCCCAACTCCAGACGGTGCCTGCGAAGTCGGTCAACTGCATGGTGCTGGCCATGGCGCCGGTCATGGAGGAAGTCGCCTCCACGGTCATGACCGTCACCAGCGACTCCGTCTCACCGCTATTGACGGTCACGGTTGCTTCGGTGTCGGTGGCCGAGAAGCCGTCCGGAACATCGACGGACAGCTTGCCGGTGAGAAGTTGGCCGCCGCCCAGGTTGTTCACCGTGGTCGACGTGTAGACGAAGGTGGCGCCGGGCTTCACAAAGCCGTCGGTGGTGGTATCGTCAACAAAGAGCGCGACCGGGCTGACGTTCCAGACATTGGGGTTGAGCACGGCCGGGTTGGCCGGGTCGGCCCACGGCGTGCAGGTCGGGCAGGTAACCTGGGTCTGCTCGAAGAGATCGGAGAGGCCGTCGTTGTCCGCGTCCGCCTGGAGCGGGTCGCTCCAGATCCGCGTGGTCTTGTTGGGCGCGTAGGGGAGCAGCCAGCCGCCCAGCGCCACGCTGCCGTCCGTGGTCTTTACATAGGCAATCTCTTCGGTGTCAAGCA
>CAYZLP010000311.1:4155-6080 GCA_964478635.1 uncultured Caldilineaceae bacterium | reverse complement strand
TGCTGCCAGACTTCGGCGGCCTCATGCCACCGGGCCTGGCGCTTCAACAGGCGGCCCCAGTGGGCGTACGCATCGCTCCGGTCGGTTGCGTCGCGCGTCTGCTCGGTCGCGTGGCGGTACGCGCTCTCGGCTTCATCCAGGCTGCCGTTTCGCTCCAGCGTATCGCCCAAGGCCAACCAGTCGATGCCGGGCAGGGCTGCGGCGTCACTGGCCGACGGCTGCAGGGAGAAGGCGTGGCTCAAGGCGTCGGCCAGGGAGACCATGGACACGATGTCTTCCCGGTTGTGATAGAAGACCCGGGCCATCTGCCGCGCGTCTCCGCTCCGATTGTAGTCGACATAAAGCTGGGGGATGAGCGCGCCGGGTACATCATCCTCGCTGCGCCGGAGACCGAGCACCCGCTCTTCCAGGTTGATCAGGCGGCAGCTGCGGAGCCGGCGGCGCCATAGACGACGGGCCGGGTGGAGCAGGTCGAGGTGAGCCCGGTCCGTTCCAAGGAGCGCGACCTCGTCGATGCCGGCCGGGAAGAGCCAGTGATTCTGCTGAAAGCGCGTGCGCAGGAGGGGCAAATCAAAGGTCCGACCGTTAAAGGTGACCGTCATTTCGCAAGCCTGGAGCAATTCGCCGACCGCTACCAGCAGCGCGCCTTCTTCCGCCGGACTGCGCATAAAAAACTGGCGTACAACAAACTCCAACTCCGGCAATTTCTCCGCCGACTTTGGGATATTTGGGTTATTTCCTTGGGATAACTCCGATTTCCCCAATGTCCCCAAGTCCCCCTCAGCCTCCACCTTCGCCTCAAAACACCCCACCCCCACCATAAACGCATAGACACCCGCTCCGCCGCCCAGCCCCGTGGTTTCGGTATCGATAAAAGCGGCACTGAGAAAGTCGCCCTGTTCATCCAGTCCAAAAGCTGGATGGAGCGCGGCCAGGGGCGCCAACGGCTGCTCCAGCAGGGCGCCCAGCGGGCGGGGACCGCGCGGCGCGCTCAGGGTATAGCGCCGGGTCACTACGTAACAGGCTCCAGCGTGATTTTCCACGACCTCGCCCGCCACGGCCTCTTCCAGGCTGACAGGTAGCTCGCCGGTGGCCGGCTCGGCAGCCGTCTGGTCCCTGGCGCCGGGGGGTAAAGGCGGTTCGGTCCGGCTCTTGGATTGGCGCAGGCCCTGAAGCCGGCGCAGCCGATCGAGTTGGGAGGACACTCAGCCGCCCTCCTTGATGGCCGTGAAGCAAGTGGCGCCCTTGGGGACGCGGAATACGCCCTCGGCAGCCATGATGGCGTCGATGCGGCGCGCCATCTCGGCCAGCAGCAGCGGGCGATGACCGTCGTCTGCCGGGCGTTCGGCGATCTCGTCGATCATGGCGCTGGCGTAGTAGCGGAGCGCGGCTTCAGTCGTTGGAAAGAGAAACGCGTCCACATATTCGTGAGTTGTGGCGCCCGGAAAGATCCGTTCGACGCGATGGCCGTGCCCACCATGAAAGGCTGCCACCACATTCGTCAGGGGTGTGTAGCCCAGCGCGCGGGCTGCTTCATGGTGCAGTTGATGAAGGCGCCGGTTGGCATCGGCGCTGTTGGTGGTCACGACGAGCCGACCGCCCGGTTTCAACACGCGCCACATCTCCTGGAGCGCAGCCCGCTGATCGCCCACGTGGTAGAGCATGTGGTTGGCCATGACGCAGTCAACCGTGGCCGGGGCAAGGGGCAGATGTTCGGCCATTGCCTGGCTGAGGAGGGCGGGCGCCGCCGTTCCGTCGGTTTCGGCACGCGCCTCCACCAGCATGCCAAAGGACGCATCCAGGCCGATGACGCGTACGCCAGCCGGGACCAGGCGGGCGTGATAGGTGCCCGGTCCGCATCCGATGTCCGCCAGCAATTGGCCGGGGCTCGGCGCGATCCGGTCCATGATCCAGTCAGCCCACGG
>CAYZLP010000311.1:0-4055 GCA_964478635.1 uncultured Caldilineaceae bacterium | reverse complement strand
TTTGTGGAACAAGCGCCGGTACATCCTATATTAGCACAAGTGCTCTACAATCGGGGGTTGCGTTCTGCGGCTGATGTGACGAGCTTTCTGGCCGCCAGCGATGCGGTTGTGGAGAATCCCTATCGCCTGCGCGACATGGCGCCTGCAGTGCAGCGCATTGTGCGCGCCATCGAGCAGGGCGAGGTCATCTGCGTTTACGGTGATTTCGATGCCGACGGCGTCACGTCCACGGTACTGCTGGTCAAAGCGTTGCAAGCTGCGGGCGCCAGGGTCGGCCCCTACATTCCAGATCGGGTGGATGAGGGCTACGGACTCAACCGCGAGGCGATCACGCGGCTCGCCCGCCAGGCCACACTCATGATCACGGTGGACTGTGGCATTCGCGCCGTGGCCGAGGTGCAGCACGCCGTCGATCTGGGCATGGACGTCATCGTGACCGATCACCACTCGGTGGGGGCGGCTTTGCCGCCGGCCCTGGCCGTGATCAACCCCCGGCGGACGGATTGTCCCAGCAACTTCGAGCGCCTGGCCGGCGTTGGGGTCGCCTACCGTCTGGCCCAGGCCCTCCTGCGGGCTGTATCCCAGCAGAGTTGGAACCGCTTGGACGCCGCTGCTGTGGCCGAAATGGAGGAGGAACTGCTCGATCTGGTGGCCATCGGCACGGTAGCCGACATGATGCCGCTTCAGGGCGAGAACCGCGGGCTTGTGCTACGCGGATTGGCCCAGCTCAACAAGACCGCGCGACCGGGCCTGGAACTGCTTATGCAGAAGGCGGGCGCGAGCAAGGGCGGCATCGATGCAGCCGCCATCTCCTTTCGTCTGGCGCCCCGTATCAACGCAGCCGGGCGCATGGCCCACGCCAAGCTGGCCTATCAACTGCTGCGCACGGACGATGTCGCCGAGGCCTATGGCTTTGCCGAACGTCTGGAGACGCTCAACCGTGAACGCCGGGAGCTAACCCTCCGGGCCGAAGCCGAGGCGGAGCGGCAGCTTGCCGAACAGCTGGCCGACGATCCGTCCCTCTTCATCGTGCAGAGTCCCGAATTTCAGTCGGGCATCGTGGGCCTGGTGGCCGGCAAACTGACCGATCGCTTTTACCGTCCCGCCATTGTTATCGAGGAGGGAGTGGATGAATCCCGGGGCAGCGCCCGCAGCATCCCCGAAGTGGACATCAGCGCCGCTCTGGATCAAGTCAGCGATCTGCTCGTGCGGCACGGCGGCCACCAGCGCGCAGCTGGGTTCACCGTAGAGACCGCCCGCCTTCCCGATTTCCGCGCGGCGCTCCAAGAAGTCGTGACCGAGACCCTTGCGCCCTATGGCGACCTGCGGCCTACGCTGACCATCGACGCAGTTGCACCGCTGTCCGAACTGAGCTGGAGTCTGGTCGAGCAGTTCGGTCGTCTGGAGCCTACGGGCCAGGGCAATGAGCCGCCGCTCTTGCTCACGCCGGGCGTGCGCGTGCGCGAGGCGCGCAGTGTGGGCAACGGCAAGCACCTGAAGCTCGTGCTGGATGGCGGCCCGGGCGAGCCGGTCTTTGACGCGATCGGGTTCGGGTTGGGCGACGCCGCCCGCGCTTTGGCGTCCGGCACGCAGATCGACGTCGTCGGCGAACTCAACGTGAATGAGTGGAACGGCCGGCGACAGCTGCAGCTGATTGTGAAAGACTTTTGCTCGACGCCAGTCGAGCAATAATTAATGGAAAATAGATAATTAACAATTTTTATCTCTGTATCGCGCGGTTTTCTTGGCTTTGCGCGAACACAAATTAATAATTCATAATTATCTATTCACAATTAGGAATTGATCTCCATGTCTCTACCCGTCAAAATTGGCCTGGGTTTCGGCCTCGCCGGCATCCTGCTCACCCTTATCGGCGTCTTCCGGGGCAACGTACCGCTCAACCCCGCCAGCATTGCCATTGCGCTCCTGATCGGTGGCGGCGTCTGGTTCGTCGTCGCCTGGGCCGTCGCGACGGCCGCGGTGGATGTGGAGCGGAGAGAGGGGGCTTGAGGTTGTGGGGAAGTGGGGTTTGGAGACCGGATAGTTCTTGAACCCACACCCCCACATTCCCACGCCCCTACTCCCCCGCCGCCTCCTCCGTCCGTGACCAGTCCGCAATCTCATCGATCGGACGGCGGCCGCTATAGCGGTACCAGAGATTGTCGGCCAGGCTTTCGGGACGGCAGGCGACGCCCTGACGGCTGAAGTAGTCGCAGACCCGAGCCACGTCCCGGAAGAGGATTTCTCGGGCGTGGGGATTGTGGGCCACATCGACAACCTGGGGAAAGTCGATAAGCGTGATCTGCCCCTCCCAGTAGAGAATGTTGTAGGCCGACAGATCGCCGTGGACCAGGCCGAACTGAAGCATGAGTTCCACATTGCGCATGGCCTCGACGAATAGCGCATTCGCTTCATCCGGCTCCAGGCCGACTTCATGGAGCGTCGGTGCAGCCATACCGGCGTCGCCCTGGAACTGCATGAGCAGGGCGTTCTCACTCGACGCAATGGGCCGGGGTACGGCGCCCCCGGCTTTGTGGAGCCGTTCCAACGTCGTGTATTCGTGCATGAGCCATGACGTGTGGGCCATCTGGCTGCCGAAAGCGCTGCCTTTATCCATGGCCCGCTTCAAGCGCGTGTCCCGTTCCTTGGGCGTCTTGCCGTCGATGTCGATTAGGCTGCGCCCTTCCCGGTAGCGCTTGTCGTTGCGCAGATTGCGGAACTTGCGCGGGCGGTAGACCTTGGCCGCCACCAGCGGCGCGCCCACGCTGGGATGGGCCGCACAGCGGTAGACGCTGGCCTCCTTCCCGCCCTTGACCTGACTCAGCACATCGACGATCAGGGCCTGGTCGTAGAAGCCGCGCAGGGACGAGAGCAGCCACTCCGCTTCATAACGCGCCGGCACATAGGTGGTGGCAAACCCCGCCTCCAACCCCTCCGCCGAATCGGTCAACTCTGCGATAACCTCCGGCCTTGCCTTTCCCTTCCCCTTTTCTTTCGCCTTTCCCTTCGCCTTAACCTTCATTTCCCCATCTTCATACTCTGGATCATACAGCGCCGCGTACTTTTCATATGGATCGAGCGACGGCATGGTGTCAAACTCGGATGACATCCCTGAATTCATCGTTTGGATACCTCGAATGGACCGCGGATGAAGGCGATGCGGCGGACGGAGTCGGAGATCCCTTTGGGATCATCAGGCAGAATCCGCCTGATCCGCTTCATCCGCGGTCTATTGTTGTCGTTGTGTGGCCAATGGAAAAGGCCACGGTTTGCCGTCAACCGTGGCCGGGCGGCGCGTGGAAAGGCGCCGATCAAAAACGGCCACGGGCGTACACCCGCAGCCGCATGGTTTCCCTAGACGAGAGGATTCTTAGCAGCGGATCTGCAGGCGCACACATACCAGGTTCACAAGTTGCACATTCACTTGGGCTACCATATGCACGCCTCCTTTCCGAGAATTGAAGCAGTGGACAGACACTTCATCCTGAGACAATGTATCACAGTTTCCGGCACGTGTAAAGAGGGAAATGGAACGATTTTGCTGCCCCCGGCCGCACGCCATCTACCGCGCCCGCACCGAAAATTGACTGACGATCTCCGGTTCCTGCGCCAGAATTGACTCAGGATCCTCCGTCAGGTCCTCCTCATCATAGACCGGGATGCCGTAGGTGGTGACGGTCAGCGTCTGGGTGGCTGCGTCGATCTCGAACTCGGTCCAGCCGTAGGTGTGCAGCGCGGCGTAGTCGCCGGCCAGCAGCGTGGCGTCGATGGGCGAGCCCTCCAGCCCCACCTCGTCGTAGCCGGACGCACGCAACTCCCGGTTGAGGATCTCCTTGGCGAAGTCGTCCCGGTCATCCGGCTCGTTGTCCGGATCATTGGCGACGGGCAGGGCCAGATATGCGGCCCGCTCCGCCTCGGTTACGTAGCCCTTGTCGATGCCGTCGACGATGAAGATGGGGCCGAGGGTGGGCGCATAGGCGACCGGTCCGACGCTGACTTCGAAGACGGGGAGCGGCTGCTGGGCGCCATTCGGCCCGTCGGCATAGGTGATGTTG
>CAYZLP010000310.1:0-6091 GCA_964478635.1 uncultured Caldilineaceae bacterium | reverse complement strand
TGATCGATCGCGCGCGCCATGATCCGACGGCCTTTGGCGAACTGTACGAACGCTATGTCGAACGGATCTACGCCTACATCTACCACCGCGTAGGCAATACCCAAGAATCCGAGGATCTGACGGCCCGCACCTTTTATCGTGCGCTGGATCGCCTGGAAACCTATGAGGATCGCGGGCTGCCCTTTTCCGCCTGGCTCTTTCGGATTGCCCACAACCTGGTCGCAAACTGGCATCGCGACCAGAGCCGGCGGCGCTTTCTACCATTGGACAAGCTTTGGCGCGACAGCGGTGACCGTTCCCTGGAGTCGCTGATTGAACAAGAAGAACGCCACGCCGAACTGTGGGCCGCCATCGAGCGCCTCCCCGCCGATCGGCGTGATCTGTTGATTCACAAGTTTGGTTCGCGCCTCTCCAACCTGGAGATCGGCGACTTGATGGACAAGAGTGAGACAGCCGTAAAGTCTCTCTATTTCCGCACACTGGCAGCGCTACGCAAGGATTTGGAGGCCCGGGGGTGGGCGGGAGATGGAGAAAAAGATGATTAGACGCAACAGGCAAAAGCGGGCCCAGGCAATCGTCTGGGTACAGACGGGTAAATCGACAATCGTGCCCATATCGATTTCGAGCCGGCCCAATTCATCCGCAGCAATTCAGCGCACGCCACATGAAGTCATTCAGATGCCCGTCACCCAAGGTGAAGTCCAGCCGGAACTCGCGTTCCGCCAGAACCTCCACCGCGCGCTGGAGGCTTCTCATCGTCAGCAGGCCGCACAGCGGGCCCTGGGCACCCACGCTTCCGTCGACTGGCGGGAAGATGAGCGCACGCAAGACGCCCAATCGCGCGCCTGGTCCTCTGCCCTATTCCTGATGGCACTCTCCTTGATCTGGCTCGCTTTGGGAAAACGGTTGAAGAAACAAAGAAGCGCGTGACAACCCCTACATCGCCGTACGATCGCGCAGCGCCTCCGCATAGCGCTCCTGTGACGACACGACCTCTGCAGTATCTCCGTCCGTCACGCCTTGACCCGGCATCATGGGTGCGCCCATGGGCGTTGGGCCTGCCCCGGGCACGTCGACCATGGCCTGGGTCTCACTCTCCGTCAGCTTGAGCACGCCGTCGGCGAAGGCAGAGCCGGCCAGTTCCCGCTGGCGAATGGCGCTCTTGTCCAGGAAGTCCTTGAATTTGGTCAGGATACCCAGAATGTCGTGGGCCGGCTTCGACCCTGCGCCGATGATCACGCCTGTCACAATGACGTCCCAGGTCATGGGGACTTCAGCCAGGAAGGAGGGGACCAGCGGCTCGAAGTAGGCAAAGACGCGCATGCGCATATAGTTGGCGACCAAAATGCCGAGAACGACGCCCAGGAGCAGGCTCGTCCCGCTCTTGAACTGCACGTACTGGGGAGACTTCAGATCGGACGGCTTCATGCCCCGAAAATTCAGAAACCCCCAATCGATGTAGTTCCAGATCAACTCGATGGCCCGCTCTACGGCAACCGCGGCGGTTAGAATCGGCAGCAAGACGGGCCAGATACGCTGCTGATCGAGCGTCACACTGACCTCCTGGCTCAGGGGCGCGGCCGAAGCGACGGCGGTCGTCGCCGCAAACGCCAAAACCAGACCAATGCCGGCCCAGATCGTGCGGCGCACCGGGTCGAGTTTGCGTACAATGTCCTGGCGGCGCAATTCTCGCAGGTGAATCATTTGATCACTCCCCCATCAGTAGGCGTTGACAAAGTCGATCAGGAGGCGCACGCCGTACCCAGTTGCACCGGCAGGCGTAAACGCATTGGCGGATGAAGTAGACCAGGCCATGTTGGCGATGTCCAAATGGGCCCAGGGATAGCCTTCCGTGAAGTGCTCCAGGAATTTCGCGCTGGTGCCGACGCCGCCATAGCGTCCGCCGCTATTCTTTACTTCCGCCATGTCACTCTTGATGGCTTCCATATACTCGTCGTAGAGGGGCATGGGCCAGAGTCGCTCACCGCTCGCTGCGGCTGCGGCCAGAAGACCGTCCCGGAGCGCATCGTCGTTGCTGAAGAGTCCGGCGGCCTGGGCGCCCAGCGCAATGCTGATCGCGCCGGTCAGCGTCGCGAGATCGACCACGGCACGCGGTTCGTAGCGCGCAACGTAGCCCAGGGTGTCGGCCAAGATCAGCCGACCCTCGGCATCCGTACTGATGATCTCGGTGGTCTTGCCCGTAATCCCGGTGAGAATGTCGCCGGGACGATAGGCCTTGCCGTCAGGCATGTTCTCTACACAGGCTGCCACGCCGATGACCCGTTTGGGAATTTCCAGCCCGGCAATGGCCTCCATCGCGCCGACCACGGCCGCAGCGCCACTCATGTCATCCTTCATTTTCCACATCTCGGCCGGCGGCTTGAGGCTAATGCCGCCCGTGTCGAACGTCACGCCTTTGCCAACCAGCACCAGGGGGGGATCGGTTTCCGTGCCCTGGGGCGCATACTCCAGGATGACCAGTTGCGCCTCCCGCTGGCTGCCCACGCTGACGGCCAGGTAGATATTCATGCCGAGCTCGCGCAGGTCATCCTCGCCAAGCACGGTTGCCGTCAGCCCGACGCGCGCGGCCATCTCCATGGCGCGTGCCGCGAACGACTCCGGATAAATGACATTGCCGGGTTCGCTGGAAAGATTACGGGCGTTTGCCACGGCGGCGGCAACAATTTGCCCCCGGTTCGCACCAGCCTGGATGGCTGTCGTCTTTTTCTCGTCATATTCCACGACAGTGCAGCCCGCAAGGCCGGCCGGCTTTGGCTCGCGGCGGTACTGGGGCGCACGGTAAAGCGCGAGAAGCGTCCCTTCCACCAGCGCCTGGGCGGCGGCGTCCGCGTCCAATCCACCGATGCCGCTACCGTGAACGATCGTCGCAAAGCTCTCGACACCCTTGAGACCGGCCAATTTCTTGGCGACCACGGCTCCGGCCTTGCGCACGGCGTGAAGATCAAAGTCCGCCGCAGGGCCGAGACCAACAACCAGAACCCGGGGGGCGGGCAAGGCGCCGTGCGTGTAAATCAGAGCGGTGGTCCCGGCTTCTCCGCTGAAGTCACCGCCCGCAATCAGCGAACGGATCGCGCCGTTCAGCGCCTTGTCCACTGCGCCGGTTGCGCCGCCCGGTTCATTGACGCCGGAAAAGAGATTAACAACAATACAGTCAGCCGGTTGGTCGGCGATATTTCCTTGCACAACGGAAACGTCCATATAGTACGTCCAGTCCTTTCGAAAGGGTTGCGAAGATTTCTACATGTACCATCAGAGCAGCGCCCGCCGCAAACGGCTCACGGCTTCATCAAGCATATCGTCGGTCTTGCAGAAACAGAAACGGCCGAGATTGTCGGTCAAGTGTTGATGGGGAATGCTATAAAACGGGCTGGGAGGAATAGCGGCCACGCCGGCCTCGGTGGTCAACCAGCGGCAAACAGCAACGTCCCGCCGTACGCCGGACGGGACCGGCACGTCAAGTTGACTGGTATCGAAGAGCACGAAATATGAACCGTCCGGCGCCACCGGCGTAAGCCCCACCTCGGTCAGCGCAGCGAGGAGTTTATCCCGTTTGGCCTGGTACATAGCGCTCAGCCAGCCGAAGTAATCCTCGTCCTCGGCCCGTTCCAGGGCCACGGCGACCGCTTCTTGGAAGGGTGTCGCCACGGCGAAGGGAATCCATTGGTGGGCCATGAGTACGGCATGGGCCAGGTGCTGAGGCGCAATCGCCCAGCCAATCTTCCAGCCAGTCACGGAGAAGGTCTTGCCGGCGCTGCCAAGCGTGACCGTTCGCTCCCACATGCCCGGCAGCGTGGCAATGCGCACATGCTCCACCGCGCGCCCGGCCGCAGGATAGATCATCCACTCGTAGACTTCATCGCTGAGCACCAGGATCTCATGCTCACACGCCAGGCGGGCGATCATCTCCAATTCCTGGCGGGAGAAGAGTTTGCCCACTGGGTTCATGGGCGTGTTGAGAATCAGCATGCGGGTACGGGGCGTGAACGCTGCCGCCAGTTCATCCATATCCAGTTGCCAATCAACCGCGGCCGCGGCGCCCGTCGGCGCACGCAGGGGTACGTAGACCGGCGTCCCCCCGGCCATGATGATCGAAGCCGGGTAGCTGTCGTAAAAGGGCTCGATCAGTATGACTTCATCGCCCGGGTCAATGAGCGCCTGAATGGTGGCAAATATGCCCTCGGTCGCACCAACGGTAACCACGATTTCCTGAAGCGGATCCAGCGTTCTACCGAAGAGCGGCCCATACACTGCGGCCAAGGCGTTGACCAAACGGGGATGGCCTGCGCCCCGCGCATATTGGTTGAGATCGGCGCCGATGGCTGCCTGGGCCGCCTGCTTAATGAGATCGGGCGCAGGAAAATTGGGGAAGCCCTGACCGAGATTGACGGCTTGGTGGGCATTGGCCAGGGCGGTGAATTCGGCAAAGACGGTCGCCCCGAAACCTTGCACGCGCCGGGCCGGCGCAAAGAGTGCGGGAACGGATGCTGAGGTAGATGAGGGCGTTTTCATTAGGCTCGCCTGTGGCTCAATGGGTTGGTCGCTCAGTTGCGCCAATGGAGGTCAATGAGGCGTATTATAGCCCATCGTCGCAGGGAGAAGAAGTTGCAGCGATCTGGCGAAGAATGAACGCTGCCAGACGCGGGCCTCCCGCTGCAGGGATCATCCGCAGCGGGAGGCGCAATCCAGACAAGGAGGAAAGGATTCGATTTTTGGATGCTGCCGCCAGCCTCATACCCGGCAGTGCAGCACTTTACTTCTCAATCAGCTTTGGAGCCAGAACCTGCCCGGCAATGGGCTTGCGCTTGCCAAAATCTACGGCCAGGGCAAAGAGCAGCGCGATGGCGGCCAGACCGGCAACGATCCAGGCAATGAATCCGGTGGAAACCGCCGCTAGATTCATGGCCGGCTGCAGTTCGCTTTCGACCGGCGTCACGGCCAGTTCCGTGATGGCGATCTCCGGCGCACTGCCCATGGCCATGGGCGCCCGACTGTTGCTCATGAGGGCATAAACGGCCCCGGGCTGCCCGGCAACGGGTAGCAACTCGGCCACGGCCACGCCTTCAAGCATCTCCAGCGGCGCCCAGACGGCCGCGCCGTCAGTGCTCATGCTCACGCCCACCGGCGTCTGGTGCACCGTGGTGCTGCCAAAGAGATAGCTCGTTGCGACGTACAGCACGTCAGGTTGCTGCGGATCGATGGCCAACGCATCCACCTGCAGGCGGCTACCGGGCGTGAAGCCCAAGCCGGCGTTGGCAAGCGTCCAGTTGATACCGTCCTGACTCTGGACCAGGCCCCGATCCACCGTACCTACATAGACCGTGGCCGGAATCGTGTTGGCCAGGGCCAGAGCGGTGGGCGTGCTGCCCAGATTCTCGACGACGGTCCACTCAAGGCCGAAGTTGTCGGCCCGGTAAAGCGTCTCACCGACCCGGGCGAAGGCCAGACCGCTGCCGCTGCTGTCGGCAACAAGCTCGCTGACCGGTTCGGCCAACGCTGCGTGGCCGCTCAGAATCATGGACGAGCCGACGTCGCGCAGCCGGAAGATCCCGGCCGTATCGGTGCCGGCGTAGAGAATGTGCTGCCCTTCATCCAGGGCCAGGCTCGTTACGCCACCGACATACGCGTCCGTCAATGGAATTCGCATCCAATCCACACCACCGTCGGCCGTGCGGTAGACGGCCAGTTCGTTGGCGGCGCCGATGTAGAGCAGGTCGGGCGTGGCGTTGCTGGTCACGATATCGTTGACGATGACCCCTTCCGGGGTGTCGACCAGAACCCAGCGCTCGCCGTCTTGCTGGTAAAGCAAGCCGCTGTCCACGGCATAGGTTTCGCTGTCGGCAGTGATGGCCGGGGCAAAGGCTCGAACATTGGCCAAACCGCTGCGGACCATTTCGGCCTTGGGTTCGGCGACAACGCCGGCATCGCTCAAGCTACCCGCGCCGATCAAGACGGCGCCGATGAGGATGATGGTAAGCGTTGTAATTAAGAGAGTTCGCATGTTCATAGTTGCCTTCCCGTTTGTGCTGAAGTCACGGCAGTATTTGACTTCCTGCCCATAGGATAGATGAAG
>CAYZLP010000309.1:1686-6167 GCA_964478635.1 uncultured Caldilineaceae bacterium | reverse complement strand
ATGGAGTCCGGCAAGGCCCGGTTGAGATCGGCCGGGTCGGCCGTCACCCGCACCACCCGGGAGACGCGTGCGCCGCCGTCCTTGTGAGCGGCCGCCTCGGGGGGCTGGTAGACGTAGGCGAGATAGACCCAGGGCGTACGCGGGAAATCCGGGTGGAGGGTGATGCCGACCAGTCCCCGGTTGTAGGTCTGATTGACCTCGGCGCTTAAGTCGATAAAATTGTCCGACAGGAGGACGCCGTCTTGGACCACCCGCACCGTCCCTGCTTTTTGCGTGATGTAGATCCGGCCGTCCGGCGCCAGGGCAAAGGCGGTCGGACCGTCTAGCTTGGCAATCAGCGGCTCGACGATCAGTCCCTCCACGGTAACTTCCGGAACGGCTGTTTGGGCGTACGCACCGTACGACATGGCGCCAAACAACAGCAGCGCCAGCGCGACTGCGCCGACACGCAATGAGGATTTCAGAGCTATTGGTCGCACAGAGTTTTCTCTCCTTCCAGTTAGAACCATCGCCTGCTATTGAGCCTTCGGACTGGCCGCAATCCCGATCATTTCAGCAACAATTGCCTGCAGGCGGCTGGTGATATGCGTTTCCGTGCAGCAGGCGGCATAGCGCGCGCGCCCGGCCCGGGCCAGTGCATGGCGGCGGGCCGGATCGTCAACCAGCGTGCGGATCGCGTTGGCCAGGGCGTCCGGATCGGCCGGCGGGACCAGATAGGCGTTCTCATCATGGGTGAGGAGTTCCCGGTTGCCCGGCGCGTCGGCGGCGATGACGGGACGCCCCACGGCCAGCATCTGATAGATCTTGCCGGGAATGACGCGTCCGGCCTTACCGCCGGCGTAGAAATGACCACCCAGGCAGAGATCGGCTCGGACAATGGCTTCTGCCAGATCAAACGGCGGGACGGGGGGCTCAAAGCGCACGTTGCTCAGCTCGAGTTGCGCGGCCAAGGCCTGCATGGCGCCCAGGGCCGGGCCATCGCCGATCAGACGGAAGCGGATGGGCTGATCCCGCAGCCGGGCCGCGGCTTCGAGAATAATGTCAATGCCATGCAGGGGAAGAAAGGTGCTGTAATAGAGAATCTCCAGGGGACGGTCGGCAAGCCCTTGTGGCGACGGCATCGGTACGGGCCCAAAGATCTCATCGCTGCAACCTACCGGCACGGCGGAGAATTTCGCCCGCGGCAACCCGAAAGTCTCTACGAAATACTCGACATGTTGCGCTGTGTCCAACAGGACGTGATCGGCCCGCCGGGCTGTGGCGCGGTCCAGGGCAAAGGCGGCCCGTCCCATGGGCGAATCGGGGGCATAGATCCGGCGGTCAAAGCAGAGCGTATCATAGGTCGATACGAAGGCGTCGAAGAGGAGTGGACTCCGCACCAGCGGCGCGATTGCCCGGAGGATGAGATGGCCGTAGAAGCCGACAAAGACCAGATCGTAGCGCTCGCGCAAGAGCAGCGGTGCAGCCCGCGCGGCGATGATGGCGCTGTTGCCCAGAAGCGTGACCGGCTTGCGCGCAGCTGCGACGGTCTCCACCTCCGCGAAACGTCGAAATGCGGCCAGCATCACCTGATTGCGGGCATATTCAGTTTCGCGGCCGGCCAGAAAGAGAATGCGCATGAGTACCAGATATTGACTGGCTTGACACTGCCGGATCGGGCAGTCTGACTGTAGTATGCCAAGAGGCGTCAGCCCGACCAAAAACTGTTTCCCCTCGGTCGCAGCGAGAGGGCGTGCTGCGACCGAGGAAAAGGGCCTCAGGACTACTCTACCGTGCCGCAGACGGTGAAATCGTGCGTATCTCGTGGGAATTGCCATGGTGAACCAAATCGACAGCCGATCTAGCAGATACAAATTATTTGCAGGTAATCCGTCTCAATCCGCCGCATCCGGTTCCTTCCGCGGTCCATGGGCAGAAAATTGCGAATCGTCGGCAATCCCCCGCCCGGAATGACAAATCGTGCACGACTGAGTATACTTAAGTGATGACTTTGCAACAGCCGGGCGACTGCTTTTCAGTCGCCGTGATCATCGTCAACTGGAATCTGGCCGGCGAAACAGCGGCCTGTATTGATTCTCTGCAAAAGGGTAGCCTGCTGCCCTTGCGCATCTTCGTCGTCGACAATGGCTCAACCGATGATTCTGCAGAAAGGCTGCGGCGCCGCTTCGGGGCGGAGATTTCGCTTATCCAGAGTCCGCGGAATCTGGGGTTCTCCGGCGGCAACAACGTCGGTATCCGGGCTGCGCTGGCGGAAGGATTCGAGTGGGTTTTTCTCGTCAACAACGATACGGTCGTGGCCGTCGATTGCCTGGCCCAGCTCCGACACGCCACGACCGCACTGCCCAATTTTCGCGTGTGGGGCCCCTTGATTCTCTATTACGATGAGCCGGAACGCATCTGGGCCCTGGGCGATCGGGCGCTGGCCGGGACATTGATCACGCGCGGCGTCCTGCGCAACGCGGTAGCGCCCGCGGCCCTGCCGGCAATCGAACCGGTCGATTATCTCACCGCCTGCGGTCTGCTCGTCCACCGGGAGGTCTTTGAAGACGTTGGTCTCCTGGACGAAAGTTTTTTCATGTATGCCGAAGATGCCGACTTCTGCCGGCGGGCGCAGGAGGCCGGCTTTCGCCTGGCCTGCGCCACCCGCGCGCGCATGTGGCACAAGGTCTCGCGCAGCACGGGCGTCCATCATCCCGCCTCCCGCTACTGGCGGACCGCCAATCAGATCCGCTTCTACCGCCGTTACAGCCATGGCGTGGCAAGGCTGATGCTCTGGCTCTTTACGGTGGTGCGCCTTGCCGGCCTCAGCTTGCGCGATTTGCTGCAGGGCCGCCGATCCCTGCTCGGACCGACCTGGCGCGCCTGGGTGAGGGGCTGGTTCGGTTCACAGCCGGTCTAGAAAAAAAATAGAGATTGCAACCAATATGGAAACCGTCGTCTGTAATTTATGTGGCAGCGCCGAAAGCCGTCCCTACGCCGTCGTACCCGATCTGCTGCTCGACCGACCTGGGATCGCAGCAACGCTGGTCCAGTGCCTGAACTGCGGTCTGGTCTACCAGAACCCACGGCCTACGCCCGCTGAGATTGGCGTCCACTATCCGCCTGAGTATGAGCCCTATGCCGACATCACCCAGGGCGGCCGCAGTTGGCTGCTCCAGCGGGCGGTCGAGTACGGCATTCAGAAACGTTGCCGCTTCATTACGCGTCATCGCGCGCCGGGTCGCCTGCTCGATCTCGGCTGTGCGGCCGGCGTTTTTATGCTCGGCATGGAGCAGAACGGTTGGGAGACGGTCGGGATCGAACTGAGCGAGGATGTGGCCCGCCTGGCCCGCACCCGACATGGGCTGAACGTGCTACCGGGCACGCTGGAAGAGGCTGCGTTCGGCGATGCATCCTTTGACGCCGTTACCCTGTGGGATGTCCTGGAACATTTGCACGATCCGTCTGCGACCCTGCGAGAGATCTACCGCGTACTGAAGCCGGGCGGCCTGCTGCTGATCCGCGTGCCGAACCTGGCCAGCTGGGATGCCCGTATCTTCGGCGAACAGTGGGCCGGCCTGGATGCGCCGCGCCATCTCTACGTCTTCACGCCGGCTACGCTGCGCCAGATGTTGGGCCAAGCCGACTTCCGCGTGATCGATGAGAGCACAAACATCGGCAGCTATCCGACCTTTGCCCTGAGCGTGCGCTTTCGCATGACGGCTGAGGGCAGACCGGCAGCAGAGCAAGCGCGCATCACCCGCCTGCTCTACAATCCGGTGACGCGCCTGGCGACGGCGCCGCTCTTCTACATTTCGAGCATTACGCATAAGGGTCCGCTCCTGGTTACGACGGCGCGCAAGCCGGATGCATAGAAAATTACGCCGCTGAATAGGGCTCTCAGGAATCTGGGAATGGTCACGCCGCGGCGGTACAGTACCCATTCTTCATACATCATTCTGCATTATCTATTTTCTGAAGGTATCCACGATGCTGGAAATTCGCCATCGCGCCGTACACGACGGCCAATCCATCCAAGACGCCTACGATGACATGTATCAACAGCGCGATCTGCTGATGCGGGATTCGTTCTATCTGTGGCTCATCGAGTTGCTGGCGCCGGAGCCGGGCAGTACGCTGCTGGACGTAGCCTGCGGCAATGGTCGCTTGGTCGAATTGGCGGCACGGCAGGGCGTGCATGCCATCGGCTTCGATCTCTCCTTCGAAGGGCTGCAACTGGGCGCCGCGGGAACGCCGGAGGCCGGTTGGGTTGTCGGCGATGGTCAGGGCATCCCGCTGCCGTCGAAATCGGTTGACTATCTCACGAGCATCGGCAGCCTGGAACATTATGACGACCCGCTGCAGGGCGTGCGTGAACTGGCCCGAGTTCTCAAACCGGCGGGCCGTGCCTGTATCCTGCTGCCCAACATGTTCGGCCTCATGGGCAACATCCGCCACGTCCGACGCACGGGCGAAGTCTTCGACGACAGCCAGCCCCTCCA
>CAYZLP010000309.1:0-1586 GCA_964478635.1 uncultured Caldilineaceae bacterium | reverse complement strand
CTACTACCCCATGTTGCCCTGGTCATGATTCGTGCCCTGCGCGAGCGCCGCTGGCAGCAGGTCGGGCTGACGCTGGCCACCATGTTCGTGGCCGGCGCGATTCTGGCCGCCCTGCTCTACAGCGAACGCGAGGTTCTGCTAACCTATGACTGGGATCTCCAGTGGTCGAATCTGTTGCTGGCCATGCTGGTCCTGATCGCCGGCATGATCCTGGCCGCGTATGTCTGGGGCGACATCATGCGTACGCTGGGCAGCGGCGTTCCCATGGGGCTCCACATCCGCTACTATGCGCTCTCGCAGTTGGCCAGGAGGCTGCCCGGAACGGTCTGGTATGTGGCAGGGCGCGGCTATCTTTACCGGCAGCACGGCGATCCCGTGCGCTTGGTCACCACGGCCAGCGGTCTGGAACTGGTCATCAACGTCGTTTCCGGCGCGCTGCTCACCCTGGCGCTGACCGGCGTCGTTCTGGCCGACCTGCCGCGCTACTACATTTTCGGGCTGGGCGCGGCGCTTTCCGCCGGGCTGGTCGTTATGCATCCTCGGGTGATCCAGGCGCTGCTGACGCGCATCGGCCTCCACGACGTTCCGCTGATCCCCTATGGCCGGCTGGTGCGCTGGCTCGGCTTCTATCTGGTACTCTGGCTGGTGGGCGGCGTAGTACTCTACCTGGTGGCCGACGCGGTCTATCCCCTGCCGCCGAGCAACCTGGCCTATTTAACCGGCAGCTTCAGCCTGGTCGGCACCCTCTCGGTATTGGTCTTCTTCCTGCCCAGCAACTTTGGCTTCACGGAGGTCGGTCTCAGCCTTTTGATGAGCGCCATCATGCCGTCTTCCTTCGCCGTGCTGATCGCGGTGCTCAATCGAATCTTGCTGATGATCTTTGAGCTAATCGGGCTGGGTTTGATCATGTTGATTTGGCGGGAACCGGACCCAAAATCCGGGTGAACGAGTTCCGCGGCAAGCGGAAGCGGGTGCGCAGTTCATGGTGCATACTGTATCCTGCGCGCGCTTTGCGCGCCGCCGCCCGGCACTGGCAACCGGCACGCCCACCCGACCGCTACCAGAGAGAATACCCCTTTTGGATTAGGCAAAAGTATGGCGCAAGCCACTGAAACTGCCGGGCAGACAGACGGTCGATTCACCCATCCGGCGTAAGATACCCCAAAGGGTGTATTGATAATTTTGACGCATCACCTACACTGGGGTCAGAGCGATTTCGCCGGCCTACTGCTATGCAAATGGCTCGCTCAATTCGTTTTACAGACGCCGCACCTGCGGCAAATCGTTTTCATTTTTGAATTAGCAGCGTGAGCAAGGAGAGAATTCCATGAAGAATCAAACCCGCCTGTTGATTGTTCTGGCACTGGTCATGGTTTTGGCCCTGGCCCTTGCCGGCACGGTCATGGCCCAGCAGACAAAGTTTGACGCATATGTATCCGGTATCCAGGTCGCCAACCTGCAGAACGAGCCGGCGACGGTAACCTTGGCCGCCTACAATCCCGACGGCACCAAGAACGGCAATGACCTGGTCGACACCATTGCCGCCAATGGTTCCAAGACCTACTTCCCGCTGAGCAATGTTTCTC
>CAYZLP010000308.1:1578-6173 GCA_964478635.1 uncultured Caldilineaceae bacterium | reverse complement strand
CGGGCGATGCGCGCACCGATTGGTCCGGCTGCCCCTGTGCCGTCGGAGCAGCCGGAGCGGCGGCCCGCGCGTCGATCGCGGCCTGCACATCCTTCTCCGTGACGCGACCGCCCCCGCCCGTTCCCGGGATCTCGCTCAGGTCAATGCCGTGCTCGCGGGCGAGGCGCTTAGCAATGGGCGAGGCGCGGACCGGCCGGTCGGCCGCAGGCGCAGCAGACGGTGCTTCGACAGGCTCAGCAGACGGTGCTGCGTGGGGAGACGGCGAAATTTCTTCCGTCGCCTCCAAGCGGGCCAGCAGATGGCCGACGCCGACCACCTCGCCCTGTTTGGCGACCAGTTCTGCGATCACGCCGGTAATCGGCGCGGGGACGTCAAACGAAACTTTTTCCGCCTGCAGGATCACCAGGTCCTCACCCGCCTGTACGGCATCGCCCGCGCGCTTGAGCCAGGTGACGACCACCACTTCCTCCGCGCCACCCAGGTCTGACGGTACAACGAATTCTACAGTGGGCATTGGGTGTGCTCCGTTATTATCACTCGCCTTGACATTGCGCCTCTATCCTTCCACCAACTCCCGGGCTGCTTCCACAATGCGGCCTACGGACGGGATCACGTACTGTTCCATGGGCCGGCTGTAGGGGATGGGCACGTCGGGCACGGCCAGGCGCTTGGGCGCGGCATCCAGATAGTCGAGGGCTTCCTCCACCACGATGGCCGCCAGTTCACCGGACATGCCGAAGCTCTTGTAATCCTCGTCCACAATGAGCACCCGGTGAGTCTTCTTCACCGATTCGACGATCGTCTCCTTGTCCAGCGGGACCAGCGTGCGCAGATCGATCACCTCGGCGCTGATGCCCTCCTCCGCCAGCATCTCCGCGGCGTCCAACGCGCGATGGACCATCAAGGACAAGGTCAAAATCGTCACGTCGTCGCCCTCGCGCACGACGCTGGCTTCCCCAAAAGGCACCGTATAAGGTTCCTCCGGCACGTGGCCCGTGGCCCGGGGATTGGGCGTCATCCAGCCCAGGCCCTGGACCCCTTTGTGGAAAAAGAACATCACCGGATTATCGTCCCGGATGGCCTGGGTCATGAGGCCCTTGGCGTCGTAGGGATTGGAGGGCACGACGATCTTGATGCCCGGCGTGTGGGCAAAAAGCCCGTAGAGACACTGGGAGTGTTGAGCCGCGTCGCTGTAACTGCCGCCGATGGCGGTCATGAGCACCATGGGAATCTTGGTGTTGCCGCCCGACATGTAGTGAATCTTGGCCATATGGTTGTAAATCTGGTCCATGGCTGCGCCAAAGAAGTCCACAAACATGAGTTCGGCAATGGGGCGCATTCCTTCGGTCGCCGCGCCGACGGCCGCGCCGATGAAGCCCATTTCGGAGATAGGCGTATCGATGATGCGCTCTGGCCCGAAACGGCCGAGCAGTCCCTCGGTCGCGCCGAAGATACCGCCGTATGCGCCGATGTCCTCGCCCATGACGAAGACGCTGGGATCCCGCTCCATCTCCTGGGCGATGGCTTCGGAAATGGCCTTTGATGTCGTCAGAAGTCGTTCTGCCATGATCGATTTGCTCCCTTTACGGTTGAGTTAGATGGGTGAGACCGAATATCACTACGCGAAAACATCATCCAGCGCTTCTTCCGGCGCCGGATAGGGGCTTTCACGGGCAAAGGTCTCAGCCGCCTTGACGACTTCGGTCATCTCCGCCTGAATGGCCTCCGCGTCGGCATCCGCGAACCAACCCTGCTCGCGCAGCTGACCGCCCAGAATTTCGATGGGATCCTTCTCCTTCCAACTCGACTTCTCGTCTTCACCCAGATAGCCCTCAGCGTCGCCCTCGAAGTGACCCCGGAAACGATAGCAGATCGCCTCAACGATGCTGGGACCCTCGCCGCGCCGGGCGCGGTCGATGGCTTCGCCGGCCGCTTCGTAGACGGCAATCACGTCCTGTCCGTCGACCTGAACACCGGGCATACCATAGGCCGCGCCCCGTTCGGCATTGCTGCGCACCGAGGTCGACGCGCTCTTGGGTACGGAGATGGCATAGAGATTGTCTTCAACGACGAAAACGATAGGAAGCTTCCAAACCGAGGCCAGATTGAGCGATTCGTGGAAGGCGCCAATGTTGGCCGCGCCCTCGCCGAAAAAGGCCACCGCAACCCGATCCTCACCCCGCATCTTGATGGCCATGGCCGCCCCAACTGCGTGGGGAATGCCGCCGCCGACGATACCGCCGCAGCCGAAGTGGGTCTCGGGGTCAAAGAGATGCATGTGGCCGCCCTTGCCCCGGCAGAGACCGGTCTCCTTGCCGAAAATCTCGGCCATCATGGCGTTGAGGTCCACGCCCTTGGCGATGAGGTGACCGTGGGGCCGGTGGGTGCTGGTCACCGGATCATCCTTGCGCAGATGCGCGCAGACGCCGGCGGCCACCGCCTCCTGACCGGAATAGAGATGCATCTCGCCCGGGATGGGGCCGGCGGCAATGTCGAAGGCCGGGAGCTTGCCCTCGTAGTACATCTCACCGACCCGCTCCTCAAAGGTGCGAATCTTGACCAACATGCGATAGAGATCGAGCAACGTTTGCTGATCGAGTGCCATGGGTCAGCCTCCTTGTGGTGGATTGAGCAAAGCGAACGAATGGATAACCTAAAAACCAGTAATCGAAGTAGTAAATCCCGGCGGAAATGAACCTACACTTTCTACCAGAGGTGGAAGTGCCAAATTTCCGCCGTGGTACTGGTGCTGAGCACCGTCGCAGCATTTACGCCGCCCTGTACTAGCGTGACGTCGCTAGGGCTGGTCACCTCCTTCCCCGCCGCCTGAGCTTGTCAAAGGCGGATCTGTGGACGGATCCGCCTTCGACAGGCTCAGGCTACGCATTGGAGCGGGCAGATGATTCGCCTGGAGAAAGACGCCGGCCTGGCTGGCCGCCTGGAGCGCGGCTTCGACGTTGACAACTTGCGGCCCGTTCTGGGTCAGATGAATCTCCACCCGGTCGCCCGCATGGACGACAACCTCGCGTTCGCCGTCCAACGCCAGAACGGCCGGCGCGTGCGCGACCACACCCGAATCCCCGACGTCCAACCAGCGGCGGGACGCGATGGCTACCTGGCGCATGAGACCGGGCGCCAGAGGCACGGTGATGCGCTCGACGGCTTGCGCGGCATCCAGTTCCAGCCAAACGCCCCGGCCCCGCTGCTGGCCGATTTCGGGCAGATAACCGGCCACGGCTGCACCGCCAATCTTGCCCGGCTCGGCCTGGGCCAGGATGACGCTGCGAATCTTGGCCGGATCCCAGATGGCCCGGCTGGCCACAAAGCGCTCGCCGTAGACCACAATGTCGACCAGGGCATTATCGACGGGCGCGCCGTTGCGCCAGATGTCCAGACGCCGCGCGGTGCGGACGGCAGCGCGGCGCACGCCCGGGGTATTGCGCGCGACGACCGCCGCAGCCAATCCGGCCAAGGTCCCTTCCACCATGACGGGGAAGACGTTGTTGGTGCCGGTGGAGATAGGCAGGATGGGCACGTAGCCGCAGCCCTGGGCGACGACGCGATTCGTACCGTCGCCACCCAGGGTGACGATGCAACCGACGCCGGCCGCGGCCATGGCGGCTGCGGCACGACGAGAATCGGCCTGGGTGTTGGTGACCGGCAGATCGAGGAGCGTCATTTCCAGCGCAACGCCGGCCCGCTCGTAGGCCGAAATCGCCAAGCCAAAGCTGTCAGGCATGGCGAGGACGCGGGCAATACCCAGCGCATCGAGGCCGCGCAGAACCCGCTGGACGATGTTGATCTTCTCGTTGTTGTCGAAGACCGATCCGTGGGCGACAAGGCGACGAATGTCCTTGCCGCTGGCCGGATTGGCAATGATCCCGACGGTGGCGCACATGGCAGGCTGTCGATTCGAGTCCGGTCGTGGCGTCCGGCGCAGCGCGCGGTTGGCGGCTTCCGGCGAGCGTGTTGGAACGGGTGGCAGGCTGAACCCGGTTGTGATGGGAAGCGGTTCCAGTGCCTGGATACAATTATAGACAGACCGTCCACTGATGACAACTGTGCAAAAAGACTCACCGCCAAGCTGGGCTTGATATACCAACGTCCAGGTCACGGAATAGGTGGCTTCCAGGCAAAAAGACTCACTGCCAAGCTGGGGCTTGGCATACCCGGGCGGACGCCGCACCCTGGGTATGACATGTGTAGCTCCCGCCGAATTCCTAGGTTGATTTTCAATCTTGCGGTATACTGTCGTCGCAAAACCGTCGGCTTGAATGCGCGACGATGAACCCGATCACTACGAACACAACAGATACGATCACAACAGAGGAAGGACTATGGCAGACAATTCATCCGGAAGCTCGTCCGGCGGCAGCAAGGGCAAGCTGACGATCGGCGGTATCATCGCCTTCTTGCTCCTGGGCTTTCTGGCCCTGGCCGGCGGCGGCGATCTGCTGGGCACGGTCAATCAACTGAACGAATCGGTCTCAGAGGGTACGGTACAGGCCGCATCTGCCGACATGACGCGTACGGTGGCAGAGGGTCCGGCCGCCACGGCCACGGCCGCATCGGCGACGCGCCAGGCCCAATCCGGC
>CAYZLP010000308.1:0-1478 GCA_964478635.1 uncultured Caldilineaceae bacterium | reverse complement strand
CATTACGACAGCTTCAGCGAGGTGGCCTTCTAATGTGGCAAATAGACAAACTCGTCAGCGGAGACGTCGCGCCCGGCGTCTATCGTTTCGCCGGCAGCGAGCATCGGGCCAACATGCAGGAAGAACTCCTGATCTTCGGGTGGCAGCTCTTTTATCTCGACGGACGACCGATTCGTGACAAGGAATCATTCATTCAGGAAGCGGGTGAGGCCATGGGCTTCCCCGAATATGCCGGCAAGAATTGGGACGCCTTTGAAGAGATGATCCGCGACCTTAGCTGGAACCGGGCGCAAGGGTATGTCCTGCTCTACGAGTACCCGCATCACTTCTCGGAAGCCGCGCCGGACGACTGGGCCACCGCGCTTTCGATCTTGCGCAATGCTTGCCAATTCTGGGCCGATCAAGGCACACCCATGTACGTGCTTCTGCGACGCGTCGACGGCCATTTGCAGGAAATACCGCTCCTATAACGACCGCACCTAGCTCAAGAAGTCAGACTTCTAGCAGAAGTCTGACTTCTCCGGCTGAACACCTGAGCTGCGTCCCATCGTTATTGCGTAGGAATTGGCGTCAAACACGTAACACCAATCTTCAATCTTCGTTACCCCGCTCCCGGTCATAGGCCACAAACATTTGCCCCAACCCATTCAGTCCCGAGGCGTCGAGATAGACCGTGTCGATACGCATGCCGACGGCATTCTCCAGCAGCGAGCCGGTCACGACGGAGTCGAAGGGCTTGCCGCCCAGCAGGCGATTGGCATGGGTGAGATAGAGCCGGTCCAAAACATCATCGGCCAGCAGGAGATGATGGACGAGGGGGCCCGTCGCATTGTAGATCATGCCGTAACCGAGCGCAGCCAGCCCATCCACCAGGGGAAGCCCCTGGACGCCTGTTTGGCCGGCGATGATGATCCGGGCGCCCTGTTTCTCTAGTTCAGCCTTGCGGTTCGGATCGGCATCGGCCGTCGTCGCAATGATCACATTGCGCTCTCCGCGGGTGAGGGTCTCCGGAATCGGGAAATCCAGGCTGCGGCTGATGACGGCGAAGTCCGGATATTGGGGGAGCCCTTGGTCTAGACGCCACTGCTTCAGATCGGCGAAGGCCGGGTTTTCGTAGACCTCGAGCAGTTCCTGGGCATTGCCTTCCGCATAGTCGCGCAAATAGCGCCCGCTGGAGAGGATGACATCGGCCTGCACGGCCAATTCCTGAAAGAGGCGCCAATCCCGCTCGTTGGCGATGGCGGACGGCACGGTCATGCCGTCACCGTCGGCCCGGGGCACGGCGATCCGGCCATCCAGACTGACGACAAAATTGGTGTAGACAAAAGGTTCATCACGCTCCGCAAGCCGTGCGCGCAGGTTGTGGCCCAAATACAATCCTTCCAGGGCCATTTCCCGGGCCGGCAAAGGATAAAGCTGCAGTACGCCGTCCATTTCAACTCCTATTGCAATCGATTCATCACACAGCGCGCATCAAT
>CAYZLP010000307.1:0-6187 GCA_964478635.1 uncultured Caldilineaceae bacterium | reverse complement strand
GGAATCTGCAATCTTCATGGGAACGCACACCCAAGTGCTGCTCCGCTTTGGCGACGTCCGCTGGGTGGCCAGCGCACCGGCTACCCAGCAGCCCCAAAACGGCGAACGCATCTTCGTCACCCTCCCTGAAGCTCACCTCTGGCTGATTCCCACTTAAGTGCTGACGGCAGGCGCGGGCTTCGACAGGCTCAGCCGGCGATGGGTCCAGTTGGCGATGGGTTCAGCCGGTGGCAACGCATGGCTGCTGGGTAGCTTAACCAACTCTTTACGGAGTGTTGCGCTCGCGTTAACTTGGGGGCCGATAATAGATAGAAAGCCCGGAATGCCACCCGGTTCGCGCTTCACTGCCCGAACCTTGCGCTTCTTGCGGCAAGCTGCTTGTCAAATGGTGGCGGATTGGTTATACTGTGACCAACCTTTGTGAATCCAGAACCCCAAAAAGACTATTCGGACCCGGAAAAGCAGCGCGACTGCTGCCTGTGAACATCTGCCCGTACGGCAGCCGTGCCTAATTCAGGTTTTCCGCAAATCTACCCACGAATCGAGCCAATGAGCGAAGCAACGTTGCCCGCAAGTTCCAGCACAAGCCGGACCCAGCCAGCCAATCGCCGCTGGAAGAAGCTAGGCGCAGCCGTGGAGGGATATCTCTACCTTGCGCCCACGCTGATCGGTCTGGCAATCTTCGTCTATATCCCGATTTTCACCTCCTTCCGCCTGAGCCTGAACCGGATCGCGCCCTTTGGCAACCAGATGCGCTTTGTGGGCTTCGACAACTACAGGAACCTGTTGACCGATCCGGAATATTGGGACAGCGTGCGGATTACGTTGCTCTTCGTCTTGGGTACGGTACCTACCGGGATCTTTCTGGCCGTAATGCTGGCGATTCTGCTCTCCTATCCCTTGCGCCACCTGAAATTCGCGCACCGCACGCTGATTTTTGTGCCGGTCATCATCAGCAGCGCCGTGGCCGGCGTCCTGTTCAAATGGCTCTTTCATCCGGTGGTCGGCTACATCAATTACTGGATGGTACAACTGGGCTTCTTTGACAGCATGGCCGACGCCCCCAACTGGCTGGCATCCAAAGGGTGGGCGCTGCTGGCCGTAATCATCGCCACGACCTGGCGTCAGCTTGGCTTCAACGTCATCATCGCCCTGGCCGGCGTGCAGAACATTGATGAAACCTTCTACGATGCCGCCAAGGTCGACGGCGCCAATACCTTCCAGCGCCTGCGGCATATCACGCTGCCCATGCTTTCGCCTACGCTCTTTTTCCTGCTGATTATCAATATCATCTATAGCTTTCAGGCCTTTGGCGAAATCCACGTCCTAACGGAAGGCGGGCCAGGCAGGGCGACAACGACCCTGGTCTACTCAATCTTCTATGATGCGTTTGTCGGCACGCCCCAGCGCGGCATAGCCTCGGCCCAAGCCTACATACTGGCGATTATGGTGGTCGTCATGTCCTATCTGAATTTCGTCTTTGTCAATCGACGGGTGCACTATCAATAATGGCTGTTGCATCGAAGAATCCACGCCCGGGTCGCCGCCTTAATTTTAGCGATCTGTTTGTACAATTCATGCTCTTCGCACTGGGTTTCCTGATTTCCATGCCCATCTTTATCGCGTTCTTCACCAGCTTCAAGACGCCAAGTCAGGTGATTACTTTTCCGCCCGAGTTGATTCCGCGGGAGTGGACGCTCCATAACTATCAAGTGGCCCTGGAAGTCACACCTTTTGGTCGCTATTTGCTCAATAGCACGATCCAGTCCGGCGTGATCATGATCGGTCAGGTGCTATTCAGCGTGCTGGCGGCCTATGCCTTTGCGATCCTCGATTTCCCGGGCCGTAATGCAATCTTCTATCTGGTACTGGGCAGTTTGATGGTTCCCTTTGAGTTGGTCTTCATCCCCAACTTCCAGCTTATATCGCGATTGGGGTGGGGCGACACCTATGCCGGACTGACGGCGCCCTTCCTGGTCAGTGCGTTCGGCGTCTTCATGCTGCGACAGTTCTTTCTGACCGTTCCCAAGGAGTATCGGGACTCCTCCAAAATCGACGGCGCGGGCAACTGGCGCTATCTCTGGCAAATCCTGGTTCCCCTCAGCAAGGGCTCCATCGGCGCCTTTGCCATCTTCGCCTTTCTGAGCGCATGGAATCAGTACCTGTGGCCGCTGATCATCACCAAGTCGGTAGATATGCGCACGCTCCAGATTGGCATTCGCTTCTTCATGACCCAACTGGATCGGGGCAGCGATTCGGGCGCGGTGATGGCCGGCGCCATGGTTGCCATCGTGCCGGCGCTGATTGTCTTCCTCCTGGCCCAGAAACAGCTCGTACGCGGCATCGCCATGTCGGGCTTGAAGGGCTGATCTTCATCCAAACCCATTGTGATTAACGGTTCGCCGTTATTCAATAGACACCTTCCAACCTTTCTACCCAACCCTAAGGAGGTCGTCATGAAACGACTTGGAACAACGCTGACCCTGCTCTTGATTTTCGTCATGGCGCTGGCCGCCTGCGCGGCGCCGGCCGGCGCCCCGGCCCCTGCGCCCGCGGATGACGCGGCAGCCACCGAAGCGCCAGCGGAAGAAGCCGCCGGCGAGGAAGCGGCCCCCAGCGGCGATGTCATTACCCTGGAGTTCTGGCACGCGATGAGCGGCAATCTGAATGAACTGGTCGATGAACTGGTCGCCAGTTTCAACGAAAGCCAGGACGGCATCGTCGTCAATGCGACCTATCAGGGCAGCTACGACGACACCTACAATGCCCTGCTGGCAGCCTTTGAAGCCGGCGGCGAGCCCAACATCATCCAGAACTTCGATCTGGCCTCCCAGACCATGATCGATACCGGTCGCCTGGTGCCGGCCTGGGAACTGATGGAACGTGACGGCTACGATTCCAGCATCTTCGTCGACGCCGTGCGTGACTACTACTCCGACGAGAATGGCATGGTCGGCATGGCCTTCAACAGCAGCACGCCGTTGGTCTACTACAACGCCGACATGCTGGCTGCGGCCGGCGCCGAAATGCCCGAAGGCAGCATGACCTTCAGCGAGTTCAAGGCGCTCTGCGATCAGATTCTGGCCGCCGACGGCGCGCCGCCCTACTGTGTCACCTTTGGCCAGGTGGGCTGGTACTTCGAGCAGATCCTGGCCAACAGCGGCGGGCTCTACTTCAATGAGAACAATGGCCGCACGGGCCGCCCCACCGAAGCCATCTTCAACCAGGGTCAAGGCGTTGAGGTCTTTACCTTCCTGACCGGTCTCATTGCCGACGGCTATGCGCCCAATTTAGGCAACACCTGGACCGATACGGACAGCACCTTCCTGACCCAGCAGGCCGCCATGATCTTCGACTCCACCTCCGATGTCTCCATCATCGAGAACAGTGAATTCGAAGTCGGCACCACCTACATTCCCCATTCCGACAGCAGCGAGCGCAACGGCGTCATCATCGGCGGCGCGGCCCTCTGGCTGATCGACTCGGGCGATGACGCGGTCAACGATGCGGCCTGGCAGTTCATGAAGTTCCTGGCCGAGCCCGAACAGCAAGTGACCTGGCACACCGGCTCCGGCTACTTCCCGGTCCGCACGGACGTCCAGGAGAGTGAAGAGATTCAGACCTTCTGGGCCGAGAATCCCAACTTCCAGACCGCGATCGATCAGCTCTTCACCACGCCCACGACGCTGGCCGACGGCAGCCCGAACTACGCGGTTCTGGGTGGTCGCGCCGGTCCCTTCCCGGCCATTCGTCGCATCATCGTGGAAGCCTACAGCCGCGTGCTGAACGACGGTCTCTCACCCCAGGAAGCGCTGGATGAGGCCGCGACCAAGGCCAACGACGAACTCGAGAACTACAACGCGTTCTTCGAATAGACCGGCGATGGCCTTCCATTGAGCCGCGGTTCGGCTTGATGGCATAGCAAAAAAGACCGTGGGCAATGGCGTGGGCGTTCAGCACCGCGCCTTGCCCACGGTCCTTATTGGCGTAGGCACGTCCAGAGGGCTGACAGCACGAAAATGTCTTTGCGAATCCCATCCTGTCTCATCTGCATCGCATTTCTCTCCACAGCCTTGTTGACCGCCTGCAACGGCGCCCTGCCCGCGCAGCTGGCGACGGTTCGCCCGCCTGTAGAGACGTTGCAATGCAACGTCTCTACTCTGTCGGAGACACAGGCGGATCAGCCCCGTCGGCCTGCGGACGACGTCTTTCTACCCGTTGTCACCGGTGAAGAAGCGACTATCATGCTGCCGGGTGGCTTCGACGTCCAGGGCCACCGGGGCGCCCGGGGGCTCAAGCCGGAAAATACCCTCCCCTCCTTCGAGACGGCGCTGGACTTGGGCGTCACAACCCTGGAACTCGACCTGCACTTCACCGCCGATCAGGTAGTGGTCGTCTGGCACGATCCGGTAGTCTCGGCCGATAAGTGCCACCTGCCTGCACCCGGCGACAATCCCCCGCCCGATCCGGATGATCCGGTGGTCGCGGCCGACGAGCTGCGGATCGCCGGCCTGACCTATGACCAGCTTGCCCAATATCAGTGTGACCGCAACCCCGATCCGGCCCGCTTTCCCCTGCAGAACAGGGAAGCGACCACACTCGCCGGTGACAACTACCGAATTCCGATGCTGTCCGAGGTCTTTGACTTTGCCGCGCAGTACGGCGAAGCGGCAAGCAAGCCGCTGGAATTGCGTGAGAACGCCGCACGCGTACAATTCAACATTGAAACCAAGCGCCAGCCCAACGATCCGGGCGCGATCGGGGATGACTTCGACGGCATCAATCCCGGCGCCTTCGAAATCGCCACTGTCGAACTCGTCGAGACCCGCGGATTCGTAGACCGCGTGATCCTGCAGAGCTTCGATCACCGTTCGCTGTGGGCAGCGCAGATGCTCAATGCCGACCTGCGACTTGCTGCCTTGACCTTCCGGGGACAGGATCTGGCAGAATATGCCGACAGGGGCGCCGCGATTTGGTCCCCGAATTACGAAGACGTCACGGTCCGGCTGCTCGAACAAGCCCAAGAACTGGGCCTCGATGTCATCCCCTGGACCGTCAACGAACGCAACGCCCTGCAAGCCCTGATCGATCTGGGGGTAGACGGCATCATCACCGACCGGCCCGATCTCCTGCTCGGCACGCAAAGATAACCAACTGCCATGCGCCACATTAACCTTAGTCTTAGCATCATCCTTTGCCTTAGCATCCTGACCGCCTGCGCCGCCGAGTCTCCCCCCATGCCGACGCCGATCGCCACCTTTGCTCCGGCGGCCGCGGCAACGCCTGCTCCGGCTATCGAAGAACCCGCTGCGGACAAAGCCGACACGCCTGCGGTCACCATTGTCGCGGAAGGATTGCTTGGCCCCATCGGCCTGGCCGCCCTGCCTGACGGCAGCCTACTCGTGGCGGAGGAAGGGACCGGCGGACGGGACGACAGCGCCGGCGTGAGCCTCATCACGCCGGATGGGCGCGTCGGGCGCTTCATTTCGGGCCTGCCCAGCTCACGCGATTCGGGCGATCTGGCCGGCGTACCCCTGGTCAACCTGGCGCCCGACGGACGGACGCTCTACATCGGCAATTTCGGCCAGGGCCATCTGTGGACCCTGGAATTGCCGGCCGAACAGTTGCGCGACGGCTTTGACCTCCCTGCCACGCCCTATGCGCCCGACGATTTGGGCAAGGCCCTGCTGCCGCTTAACAACGTCATGCTCACCAATCCGTTTGACATGACTTATGGGAAAGACGGGACGCCCATTGTCAGCGATGCCAGCGGCAATGGCGTGGCGACCGCCAACGCCGACGGCACGACCCGTTTCTTCCATCGCTTTGCCGAGTTGGAAAACCCGGTCCAGCCCTCAAACCCCATTGAGGCCGTCCCGACCGGCATCATTGCCATGGGTGATGAGTATTGGCTCACCCTCCTGGGCGGTTGCCCCTATCCCGGCGGCAGCGGCCAACTGGTGGCCATCGACGAGGCCCGCAACCAGCGGACCCTACTCGACGGCCTCAACATGCCCATTGACGTCGCCAAGGGGTCCGACGGTACCATCTGGCTGCTGGAATTCGCCACCTTTCCGCCCGGCGGCGACTGCTTCAGCGGGCGGGACTATCAGGTGGACAGCGGCCGCCTCAGTCGCCTGACCGACGCCGGGACCTTGGAAACGGTAGTGGACAACCTGAACTTTCC
>CAYZLP010000306.1:2022-6198 GCA_964478635.1 uncultured Caldilineaceae bacterium | reverse complement strand
ATAGGCCATTCAAGTGAAACGGATCGCAGATGAGCGACCCCAAAGTCCTGGTCGACGAGGACGAACCGGCCCTGATCGATACGCTGGAATACAGCCTCCGCAAGCAGGGGTATGCCGTCAGCGTGGCGACGGACGGCCGCCAGGCCATCGAACTGGCCCGACAACGGCTGCCCGATCTCATCCTGCTGGCCGTCATGTTGCCGGGCATGGATGGGTTTGAGGTATGCCGCATTCTGCGCCAGGAGATGAGCGTCCCCATTCTCATGCTGACGGCCAGAGCGGACGAAGTCGACAAGATTGTCGGTCTTGAGGTCGGCGCCGACGACTACATCACCAAGCCGTTCAGCATGCGGGAGTTGCTGGCCCGGGTCAAGGCCATGCTCCGCCGCGTACGCCTGGTACGGGAGGAGGTTGCGCTGGAGCGGGAGGATGAGCGCACTGCGGCCGGCACGCCCAGAGAACAATTTGTCTTCGATAATCTGATTATCGACCTGGGCCGACGTGAGGTTCTGGTCGATGGCGCGCCCATTCATCTCAAACCCAAGGAATTTGAATTGCTCGTCTTTCTGGCCCGCAACCGGGGCCTTGTCCTCAGCCGGGATCTAATTCTCGAACGCGTCTGGGGTTGGGATTACGACGGCGGCAGCCGGACCGTTGACGTGCACATTCGTTGGCTGCGGGAGAAGGTCGAGGCGGATCCGGCCAATCCGTTCCGCATCGTGACCGTCCGCGGGATAGGCTACCGGTTCGAAGGATGATGGCCACGCTCACCGCCGCCAGCCGCCGCTGGCGCGCTTCGATTGTCTCCGGTTTCGTCATCGCGGCCGTCATGGCGCTGGCGGTCTACTTAATCAACCGCGCGATTGCCGATCGCTTCACGGCCGGATTCGAGGACACGGTCCGTGGCCAGGCTGCCGCCGTCCTGCAAGACCCTCGCTTGGCCGCGGCGCAAGACCCGGAAGCGCGCCAGGATCTTTTGGCAGCGTGGCAGACGGCTCTCGGCGCGCGCATTCTGTGGCTGGACGCCGACGGCGCGGTCATGGCAACCTCCGATCCGACTGTGCTTCAGGCCGTCGACTTCTTCCCGCTGCCCTGGGCCGGTGATGTGAGCCTGCGCCGGATTGATCCTGCGACGGGCCAGGACACGCTCTACATCGTCGAATCGTTTTCGCCCGACGGCGCGGCCGCCGGCGGTTTGCTCCTTGCCTTTCCAGCCGCGCCCCTCGACGAGCGGATTGCCGAGCTGCAGCGGTTTGTGCGTGCGGTTGGCCTGCTGGCGACGCTGGTCATCTTCGCCCTCCTGGTCGTGCAGCGCGAGCGGGCCATGCGCACCGTGCGCCAGCTGACCCACGTGGCCGACCGCATCACGGCCGGCGAGCTGGAGGCGCGTATCCTCGCCCTGAACACTGGCGAAGTCGGCCAGCTCACCCGCTCTTTCAACCGCATGGCCGGCGAGTTGGAGAGCGAGATCCAGAAGCACGAACGCGAGCGGGATCGGCTCTTCACCGTCATGCACGTCATGGCCGACGGCGTCCTCATCTTGACCCGCAAGGGCAAGGTTCGCATGATCAACCCGACGGCCGCCAACCTGCTTAACACCAACGAAGCGACTGCCGAAGGACGCTCCTTCATCCAGGTGGTACGCGATCACCGCATCGCCGAAGTGTGGCAGCGCTGTCAGGCCAGCGGCGAGCAGCAAGTCTCCGCCCTGGATTTGGGGCCCAACCGCTTCCTGCGCGTCATTGTTACGCCTTTCCTGCGCGGTGCGGACCGGGGCTACGTCGTGATTCTGCAGGATCTCACCCGCTTGCGTCAGCTGCAGACGGTGCGCCAGGACTTCGTGAGCAACGTCTCACATGAACTGCGTACGCCCCTGGCATCCTTGCGCGCCCTGGTCGATACGCTACGCGACGGCGCGCTTGACGATCCCCCGGCCGCCATGCGCTTTCTGGATCGGATGGAGGTAGAGGTTGACTCGCTGACCCAACTCGTCGAGGAGCTGCTGGAACTCTCACGCATCGAATCGGGCAAAGTACCCCTCCAGCTGCGCCGCGCTTCGGTGTATGAGGTGATCGGGGCGGGCGCGGAACGCTTGCGCCCCCAGGCCGAACGCAACGAAGTGCAACTTTCGGTCTTCATCGACGAGGAGACGCCCGACATCCTGGTCGACCCGGATCGGGTACAGCAGGTGATCACCAATCTGGTGCACAATGCCATCAAGTTTACGCCGGTCGATGGTCAGGTTGAAGTAACCGTGCGCAGGCATACGGATGACTTCGTGGTCGTGAGCGTCGCCGACACCGGCGTGGGCATCCCGCCGGATGAACTTCCCCGGATCTTCGAACGCTTCTACAAAACCGACCGGGCGCGCAGTACGGGCGGCACCGGCCTGGGGCTGGCCATTGCCAAGCACATCGTCCAATCCCACGGCGGCGTGATCTGGGCGGAAAGCACCCCCGAGCAGGGCAGCACCTTCTATTTGACCCTACCGACTGCGCCGAGTATGGTGATGGAGAAACCGACGCTGGCTGATTCCATCGCCTCCTGATCTCCCCTCACCTCGGCTCCTTCCCCAACCTCTGTTAACAGAACGTTTACAATACTTTATCCCCACTTTAACGGCCCTGATTCAAGCCTTTAATCAACCCACGCGACGATCGGATTGCGAATTCGCCCGAAGGTAGGGAGTTCGCAGCAGGTCGATAAAGTGCAGACTATCATTCATCAGCGATTCTAAACTGAGTGCAGTACGAGACCATGGTTTGCGTAGGTCCGGCAACCTGCCGGACGATCCGGTTGACCAGAGATGTCACGCTGGTAGCGGTGACCTACAAAACTCATGATCCCGTAGCGTCTTCGGTTTAGCTGGTGGAGATCGTCGTGCAGTCGTCTATCGTTACGAATCAACATTTTTCACAAACGCGAGGAAAAAAAGCATGCGTCGAATTACACTGTCGCTGGCCTTGCTGCTTGCTGCGGCTTTGGTAATAGCTGCCTGCGGCGGCGGCCAGGCTCCAGCTGCAGACGAGGTTCAGGAGTCCGTCGCCGGCGCTATAGGTGAGGCAGAAACCGCTGCAGAAACCGCTGAGGAAGCGGTTGAAGAAGCAGCTCGAGAAGCCGAAGCAACTGTCGAAGAGGCCCCGGAGGCCGTTGAAGGCGCCATGGGTGAAGTGACCATGGCGGGTAGCATGGTGATGTTGCCGGCGGTGGATCCGCTGGCGGTAGAGGGTGACGTGGTGACGGCGGGCAGCTCGACGGTCTTCCCGCTGGCCGAGGCGGTGGCGGAGCGTTTCAACAGCGAGGGCTACGGCGGCACGGTCTCCATCGATTCTATCGGTTCGGGTGCGGGTCTTTCTCGCTTCTGCGAGGCGGGCGAGACGGATGTGGCCAATGCCAGCCGCCCCATCAACGAAGAAGAGACGGCCAATTGTGAAGCCATCGGCCGCACACCCATCGAGTTCCGCGTGGGCACGGATGCGCTGGCCGTGGTCGTGAACCCGGAGAATGACTGGGCCACGGATGCGACGGTGGAAGAACTGGCGGCGATCTTCACGGCGGAGAACTGGTCGGACGTGAATCCGGAGTGGCCGGCGGAAGCGATTCTGCGCTACGTGCCGGGCACGGACTCGGGTACCTTCGACTACTTCGTGGAAGAGGTCTTTGACGAGGATCCGGAACCGCTGCTGAGCGCCCCCAATACCCAGTTCTCCGAGGATGACAACGTGCTGGTCATCGGCGTGGAGGGAAGCCCCTATGCCGTCGGGTTCTTCGGCTACGCCTACTACACCGAGAACGCGGATGCGCTGGGCATCATCAACATCGACGGCATCGAGCCCAGCTTTGAGAGCGTCGAGGGCGGCGAGTATGCCCTGGCCCGGCCGCTCTTTATCTACTCCGATGCGACCATCATGAGCGAGAAGCCCCAGGTGGCCGCCTACGTCAACTACTTCCTCTCCAACGTGAACGAGGTCATTGAGGAAGTCGGTTACTTCCCCGCCTCCGAGGAGGCCCTGAACGAGGCCAAAACCAAATGGGCTGAGGCCATGGGTCTGGCTGTCGGCGAAGGCGAAGCTGCGGCTGCGGAAGCTTCTGCGGAAGGCAGCATGGTGATGTTGCCGGCAGTGGATCCGCTGGCGGTAGAGGGTGACGTGGTGACGGCGGGCAGCTCGACGGTCT
>CAYZLP010000306.1:0-1922 GCA_964478635.1 uncultured Caldilineaceae bacterium | reverse complement strand
CCATCATGAGCGAGAAGCCCCAGGTGGCCGCCTACGTCAACTACTTCCTCTCCAATGTGAACGAGGTCATCGAGGAAGTCGGCTACTTCCCCGCCTCCGAGGAAGCCCTGAACGAGGCCAAGACCAAGTGGCTGGATGCGGTAGCGCAGTAGGCAGGCCTGGAATAAGGCTGAAGCATAGGCTCTCATAAAAAGAGTCTGTGTTGTAGAGAAAGCGGATGGGGAAGGGGATAAACGCCCTTCCCCATTCGCTGCGTTTGCATCAACGGCAACTGACCAAAGCGTTGCCGGTGTGGAATGCCGAGCAGAGGTTTGAACAGGAGGAAAGTTCAGTGGCCTCAGATATCCGAAATAATGGGCAAAGCGCCTACAGCGCCGAGTCCACAGGCAGCCTGACCATGCCTGCGGCCCCGGGCGTTGGCGTCGGGAAGGTGGCAACAGGCGGGCCGAGCGGAGACGAGTTGAACAAGCGTTTCCGCTTGGGAGATACCCTGATTCAGGGCGTGCTCTTTGTCTGCGGCGCCCTTTCTATTTTGACAACGATCAGTCTGGTCGCGGTCTTGTTGATTGAGTCATCGAAATTTTTCAGCAGCGCAGTTCCGCCGGCGGTGACCTTCCTGGAGTTCTTTACAGGGACCATGTGGCAGCCGCGGATTGAGCGATTCGGCGTGCTGCCGCTGCTCAACGCAACGCTCATGGTATCGGGCATTGCCATGCTGGTGGCCCTGCCGCTGGGACTCTTTGCCGCCATGTTGCTCAGTGAGTACGCGCCGCCCAGGGTCCGGGCGACGCTCAAGCCAATTTTGGAAGTGCTGGCCGGCGTGCCGACCGTCGTCTATGGCTACTTCGCCCTCACATTCATGACGCCGTCTATCCAGGCCATCATCGGCTCTCTCGGCGCGATCAGTCCCATCATGGTCATCTTGTTTCTGGCTGCCATGCTGGCAGTGGCTTGGGGACTGCTCACATATGGCGCGCGCTTGAAAGCCCAGGAGACGTCCGACTCCAATTCCCGGTTGGCAGGCGTCCTAATCGTGCTGGGCTCTTTGGCCGGCACCGTGCTTCTGATCGGCGTCCTGGCGGCCATCGGGAGCCTGCTTTTTGGGACGACCGTTCAGATCTACAACACGGCGGCGGCGGGCATCGTCGTCGGCATTCTGATCATCCCGCTGGTCGCCTCCATGTCCGAGGACGCCCTGCGCGCCGTACCGAACGAACTGCGCGAGGCCGCTTACGGCCTGGGCGGCACCCGCCTGGAAACGACGCTCAGGGTCGTTCTACCGGCTGCACTGTCCGGCATTACGGCGGCCTTCATTGTCGCCATTTCGCGGGCCATCGGCGAGACCATGATCGTGGCCATCGCCGCCGGCGCCGGCCCCAATTTGACGTGGAATCCATTTCAGTCGGCCGAGACGATCACCGGTCATATCAACCGGATCAGCGGCGGCGACTTGAGTTATAACTCCATCGACTATCAGAGCATCTTTGCCCTGGCTGCGCTCCTCTTCGTGATGACGCTGTTGCTCAACATCGTCAGCCGCTGGATCATGCGCAAGTTCCGCGAGGTCTATTGATGAGGGTTCAGACCGATCCTTTCAAATCCATGCCGACCCGCATTGCGAGGAAAACATGACGTTACAAAGCGATTCAGCTGTTGAGAAATCAGGCATGCCGGAAGGCGAAGAGCTGCAAGAGCAGATCAAGCGGCGCCACAATCGGGGCCAGATCTGGTATTCACTCTTCCAACTGGCCCTCATCGTGGCCATCGTGGCCCTCACGGTATTGCTGGCCAACATCATCAACCAGACCTTCGGCCTGGTCGCAGTCGAGAACGAGATCGACCCCGAGCAACTGGTCCAGAACGCCTTTGAAGAGACCATGGTGAATCTGCCCAATACGGTCTCTTCGGAGGATGACGGAGAG
>CAYZLP010000305.1:4498-6210 GCA_964478635.1 uncultured Caldilineaceae bacterium | reverse complement strand
ATTGGACGTGTAGTTGCGCACGGTCTTGACCGTGAAACCGAGTTCGCGGGCAATCGCCTCGTTGCTGCGCCCCTGGGCCATGAGCCGGAGCACGTTGCGCTCGCTCGCGGTCAAGTCGGGCAATAGCTCGGTTTGCCCAGCCGGACGTGCCGCAAAATAGCTCATCATGCGACCGGCGATATCCGGGCTGAAGATCGCCTCGCCATTGCCCACGGCCAAGATGGCACGCATGATTTCTTCGTCCCCCGCATCCTTCAACACATATCCGCGCGCGCCGGCGCGCATGGCAGTGAAGACGGATTCATCGTCCTGCAGCATGCTGATGACCAGAATGCGAATGTGGGGGCTGGTTTCCACGATCCGGCGAATGGCCGCCATGCCGCCGCCGTCGCCCGGCATCCGCAGATCCATGAGCACCAGGTCCGGTTGCAGCATTTCCGCCAACTCCACGGCCTCCGGACCGTTAGTAGCCTCGCCAACGAACTCAGTTGTGGGCATGGTCGCCAGCAGCGTACGCAGCCCGCGGCGAAACACCGGATGATCGTCGGCGATGAGCACCGTGAATATGTCCATAGCAAGAGTCTCCGCGTTCAATGGGCCAGTGGCAGGCGCACTTCGATGTGCGTGCCATGGGGTGCGACGGGCCGAACGGCAAAGGAGCCGCCCAATTCGGCCGCTCGTTCCTGCATGGAATGCAACCCCATGCCGTGCATCGCTCCATCCGGCAAACCCTGGCCGTCGTCAGTGATGTCCAGACGGACTTCGTCCTCGCGTACATCCAAATGGATGGTACATGTGGTGGCATTGGCGTGTTTCAGTACATTGTGAAACGCCTCGCCGGCAATGCGATAGACCGCCACTTCCACCGCAGCGGGCAACACGGGCATGGGCGTCGGCGCGATGATGTGCAGGTTCGGCGTCGGATCCCCACGCGAGAGGTTCTGCAGGGCTGCGACCAGTCCCAATTCGTCCAAGAGCGGGGGGCGCAGATCGTAGACGAGCCGACGAATCTCCGCCGTGGCGTTTTGGACGTCGTCGATCACGTCCTCGACGATGCGCGTCGCCTCGCGGGGGTCTTTATACACGACGCGGCGCAGGCTGCCCAATTGAAGATGCAGCGACGCCAAGGTCGGGCCAAGACCGTCATGCAGGTCGCGGCGCATGCGCCGACGCTCCTCTTCACGCGCGGTCACCAGACGCTCGCGCGATGACTGCAGCGCCTCGCTGATCTGCGCTGAGTGGAGCGTGATACCGACCTGACGCGCCAAGCTGTTGAGGAGGCTGGTTTCGCTGACACTGAGCGGTTCCCTTGGAAGGCGCGGCGTCACCTCCAGCCACCCGACGGTGTCATCACTGTAGTTGATGGCGATGCGCGTGGGGGTGCTGCCCTTGGTGGGCGTGCCGTAGAGCGCCGCTTCACCTTGCGCGGTTTCCACGCGTACATAGGGTAGCTTCACGGTCTGCGCGATGGTTTCCGCAATTGTCGCGAGGACGGATGGTCCAGGCGACGCGTCGGCCAACGACTCACTCATCTGGCCAATCATGACGGCTAGTGGTTCATCCATCGCATAGACCAGATGGTGAATGCGTGGTTGGACCCAGCGCAACAGAGGAACAATTGTAACAGCAAAGATGATGAAACCGGCCACATTGAGCAACCACATAAGCGGCATCATGGAGGAGTGCCATATTTGCGGGGATATGACATTGTA
>CAYZLP010000305.1:0-4398 GCA_964478635.1 uncultured Caldilineaceae bacterium | reverse complement strand
CAGCCAACGAGAGCAGCACGCCAACGGTAGCGATGACGTTGGTCGGAAAATCGGATTCTACCGCGGCCAATGTGCCGGTAAAAACGTGCCAAGCGCTCATCAAGATGAGGAGAACGCTGCCCCACCGCTGTCCTTGCCATGCGCCGTAGGCAGCGATTATGGCGATAACACTCGTAGCAAACCCGACCAGCACAAAGAAGAACGACGCGCCTTCTTCAGCCTGGTTGAGTTCGTTAACGGCCGCCGCTCCCTCGATCAGACCGGGAATCTGCCAGGCAATCATGTCGTACAAAGCCAAAGCAAATACAATAACGGCGGCGATCTTCAGGGCGGTCGTACGTGATAAGCGATGCATTTTTAGTCTCCTTGTGGTCATACATTTCCCAAACGACGATGCCACCATTGTAGGCACGCCCGGTCCCATTGTCACTAGGCTGGAGTCATCAGATTCTGGGAAATGTTCCCAAAAGTCCCAAACCTCGCGTGTGCGTCTTTACAATTCCCTCTAGTTTCCGGCAAAAGTTGAGCAAGCGAGAGCGAAAAATGACAAACGCCTGGTGTGAAAACCGCTATGAAGGGTGGCGTATGGTCAGTCTTGCGATGTCCGGATTCTGGCGGCCGTAGTTGGTGGGATGGTTGGGCAAACACTATCATTTTTTTGTAGGGAAGGCCATTCCGGCGGCAGTGTTTGGTGTGATCGCCATTTCCGGTCAAGTTTATGGGTTCATGACCGGCTGCCGATCTCCCGCCGGTATCGTTTACATAGTCGAGATCGCCGGGTCGATGCTATACTGAAGTTATCAATCGATTCGAATCGAAGGACCGGGAGCCATGGCCGAGAGCAAGCGAACCAAAGAAGGGAACGTTTCGGAATTTACCCGCGCGGCGTTGGGATTCCTGCGCGTCGCGGCCGTCTCGCCTGAGCTGCGGGTGGCCGACGTGACGTTCAATACCGAGGCAATCATCGCGGCCTTGGAAGAAGCCGCCGGCCAGGGCGTGCAGCTCGCCCTCTTTCCGGAACTCTGCCTCACCGGCTATTCCTGCGGCGATCTCTTTTTCCAGACGCGGCTCCAGGAAGCTGTCATGGCGGGACTAAGTGCGCTGGCCGCGGCGACGGACAGGCTCAACATAGCCGCCATCGTAGGACTGCCCGTGCCGGTCAACGGGCGGCTCTACAATTGCGCGGCTTTTCTGGCCGAGGGACGCGTTGTGGGCCTCGTGCCCAAGATCTTTTTGCCCAACTATAACGAATTCTACGAAGCGCGCTGGTTTCGCTCCGGCGAAGATCTCCGCGGCGCGACGCTGGATCTGGGCGAGCAGCGGGGCGTGCCCTTCGGCGTCGACCTGCTCTTCCATGGGGCCAACATGCCCGCCTGCACCATCGGCGTTGAGCTTTGCGAGGATCTGTGGGCCGTCAATCCGCCCAGCGGCGCCATGGCCCTCAGCGGGGCGACGGTGTTGGTCAACCTGTCGGCCAGCAACGAACTCCTGGCCAAGGCCGACTATCGCCGGGAGCTCACGCGTCAGCAGAGCGCGCGCTGTCTGGCCGCCTATCTCTACGCCGGCGCGGGCTCAGGCGAGTCGACCACCGACACCGTCTGGTCGGGTCACTCCCTGATTATGGAAAACGGTCGCCTGCTGGCGGAGACGCCCCGCTTCGAGTTCACGACGCAGATGGCCGTGGCCGATCTGGATCTCATGCAGCTCCAGCACGACCGGCTCAACAACACGACCTTCGGCGCCCAGGCCCCCGACCGGGAGTTCCGGACCGTCGCCTTCGACCTGCCCCGGGCGGGGGAAGCCGCGCCCCCGGAATTGCGCCATCGCTACGTGCCGCGCACGCCCTTCGTACCCGGCGATCCGACCCAACGGGCCCGCCACTGCGAGGAGATTTTCAACATTCAGGCCGTTGGCCTGGCCAAGCGGTTGAAGCACATCGGCATCCAGCGGGTCACCATCGGCATTTCGGGCGGCCTGGATTCGACTCTGGCCCTGCTGGTGACGGTCAAGGCCTTCGACCGGCTCGGGCTGGATCGGGCCGGCATCATCGCCGTGACCATGCCGGGCTTCGGCACCACCCAGCGCACCCGGGGCAACGCCGAAAAGCTGGCCGAGCTGCTGGGCGTGACGCTGCGCATCATCCCCATCCACGCCGCGGTCAAGCAGCATTTTCAGGACATCGGCCACGACGAAAACGTCCACGATGTGACTTACGAAAACGCCCAGGCTCGGGAGCGCACCCAGATCCTCATGGACATCGGCAACCAGGTGGGCGGCCTGACCGTGGGCACGGGCGATCTTTCGGAGCTGGCCCTGGGCTGGTGCACCTACAACGCCGACCACATGAGCATGTACCACGTCAATGCGGGCGTGCCCAAGACCCTGGTGCGTTATCTGGTGGAGTGGGTGGCCGAGAGCGAGTTTTCGGGCGAAACCTCCCGTGTCCTCCGCGACATCAGCGCCACGCCAATCACGCCCGAACTGCTGCCGCTGGACGACAATGAGGAGCTGGCCCAAAAGACCGAAGAGACCATCGGCCCCTACGAGCTGCACGATTTCTTTCTCTACAACGCCATCCGTTACGCCTTCCCGCCGCGCAAGATCTACTACCTGGCCCGCCTGGCCTTCGCCGACGTCTACGACGACGCCACGATTCTGCGCTGGCTGCGGACCTTCTACTGGCGCTTCTTTGCCAACCAGTTCAAGCGCTCCGCCATGCCCGACGGCCCCAAAGTCGGCTCCGTGGCCCTCTCCCCCCGGGCCGACTGGCGCATGCCCAGCGACGCCGTCAGCCGCCTCTGGCTGGACGAAGTGGAATCATTGACGATTGACGATTGACAATTGTCAATAGACGATTGCCAATTGTCGATGGCCGGATTCGCCCTATCCGGCACTCTCGGACCTCACAATCCGCTCTTCCCACTGTTTGCGGAAGAACGGCCCATCGTCGAGATCGACTTCCAGGGTGAGATCGAAGTGAAAGGCAGCCGCGTCGGCGCGGAAGGCGCCCTGGGCCCGGACTTCGATGACGTGGCCGTCCGTTGCCAGGCGGTAGACGATTTGATTGTCCAGGCGCGCGTCGGCCGGATCGTGCTGATGGGCCGTCATGGTCAACGCCTCGGCCGTGTAGATTGACGTGCCGTCGGGCAGCCACGATTCGTCACCGTCGCGCACGCGGACGGTGACCGTCTGGGCCATGACGTCCTCCACGATCTCCCAGACCGGCTCCTCACCGCGCCAGTCACCCAGCGCTTCCAGGTCAGGCGGCGTGGTCTTGAAGGCCGGTGGCTCCGGCGGTTCCGGCGCGGGGGCAACTACCGGCAGCGTCAGGCGGGAGAGGGTCTCGGGGCCGCTGTAGAGATAGTTGTCGGCTGCAAAAGGCGCCGGCCAGATCACGGGCCACCACGCGCTGGCAATGCTGACGCGCAGGCGCTGGCCGGGCAGGAAGCGATAGCCGGTCGCCTTGAGCTGCACCCGGACCGGGTAGATCGCCTCCGGCTCCAAAGGCTGGGGCGCGGCGTGACCGTTGCGGTGGGCGAGGTTGAGGATGCCGGTGGCGACCAGGGCCGACGTCCCGTCGGGCGCCACATCGGTCAGGCGCACGACCACGTGCGCGGCCGGCGCCGTGGCCTGCAGGTGGAGGGTCACTTCCGGGTAGCCGAGGATGTCCAGCGGTTCCGTCAAGGGCTCGCTGGTATAGGTCAGGCTGAGCGCTTCGTCGGGGCGCAGGTCCCGGGCCAGACCGTTGGGACCGCTGCCGCCGCCGTAGCAGAGACTGGCCCGGGTGCCGAGCGTAGGGCGGTGGGGGTAGTGATCGACCCGCGTCTTTTCAGGCGGTTGGGTCGAGAGACTACTCCCGTGCAAATAGAGCGTCTGCGTTTGGACGCGCGCCGCCGGATAGCGGGACTCGCTCTGCCAGGTTCCGTTTTGCACGACGGGGAAGGCTTCCGGTTCCGTATACTCCCGGCGCAGATAGGTCAGCATGGGCTCGTCCATGACGCCGTTGTCCACGTCCTTGAGCCAGTAGTCGAAAAAACGCACCATCTCGTGCAGCCAGTCAAGGTTGGGCCCCGGATAGGCCGAAGAGGGCAACGAGTGGACCCAGTTGCCGATAAGGGCCTTGCGCGGCGCATTGGTGCAGCGCTCGAGCATGCGCAGGACTGGATTCGTATAGCCGTCGTTCCAGCCGCCGATCAGGAAGAGGGCGCAGGTGATGGCTGCGTAATCAGGCGCCAGGGAGCCCCGCCGCCAGTAGGGACCGTCGGTCTGCTGGCGCAGCCACTCCAGCGTCCACGGCGGCGTCGCTTCCAGGCGGGTTCGCCACGCGGCGAGCCAGTCGCCCTCCGTGTGGGCGGGCTTGGGCGGCAGCGCGTTCATGGCCACCTGGCTGACCGCGTA
>CAYZLP010000304.1:2991-6219 GCA_964478635.1 uncultured Caldilineaceae bacterium | reverse complement strand
GTGTCTTCGGTGATGACGTTTGCTGCACGACGGATGTGGAACTCGATGTTGACTATGCCAAGCGGTTGCAATTCTGCCTCGTGCTGTTGTCTTTCAAATCGGTGCTCACTTACGGGCTTGTAGCATATGCATTGCCACAATCCATTGTTGTAACCCCTCACACACTCCCAAACCACCATGACCCCAACCCACAACCGCTGGTACACCGCCCAATACAGCACCCGCCGTGACTTGCCCGACGGCTTCGTGGACGACCTCCTGCAGCGTGACTGGCCGGCCTGGTCGGCCGAGGCGCGCCGGGAAACGCCGTGTGTGCTCGACCTGGCCTACGGCGCGCACCCGCGCCAGACCATCGATCTCTTCCCGAACCCCAATAGCGACCGCTGGATCTTCTTCATCCACGGCGGCTACTGGAAAGCCATGCACGGCTCGGCCTCCCACTTTCTGGCGCCGCCGCTGGTGGCCCGGGGTTTCAACGTGGCGATGCCATCCTACCGCCTCTGCCCCGAGACGACCATCGGCGGCATCATCGCCGACTGCACCGCGGCCCTGGCCTGGCTCAGCCGGCACGGGCAGGAGCATGGCGCCGGGTGTGCCGGGATCGTCGTCGCCGGCCACAGCGCCGGCGGTCACCTGGCCGCGGCGCTCTTCACCGTGAACTGGCCCGAGCACGGCGTTGCGCCCGAACTCATCCGAGGCGGCGTGGGCCTGAGCGGACTTTACGATCTCGACCCCATCCGTCAGTGCGAGATGAACGACGTCCTGGGCCTGACCCCGGCCGACGTCCCGGCCTGGAGCCCTGCCCGGCGCTCGCCCACGGTGGATGCGCCTCTCGTCCTGGCCGCAGGCGAACGGGAGAGCAGCGAATTCCACCGGCAGATGGCCGTCCTGGCCGGCGCGCCCGGTTGGGATGCGGTCGTCCGGGCCACGGTCTCCCTGTCGACGCGCCATCATTTTGATTTGCTGGATGATTTTGTGGACGGGAACGGGGTGCTGTGGCGGGCGCTGATAGAATAGGACCGCGCAACCCGGCTCCAGGAAGCCTCAGCGTTCCAGGACCGGCGCAATGTGGGAATCCGCAGCGTGCCGGTCGAGTCGGAATTGGGACGGCGTGCATCCCGAGTACTTGCGAAATGCCGTGGCGAAATACTGGCTGGAGTTGAACCCGCAGGCGTATGCAACTTCGGTGACGGTGAGAGCAGGCTGCTCGACCAGGAGCCGGGCCGCCACGTCTACACGGCACGCGGTCAAATATGCGATGGGCGTCATGTTGGTAATCTGCCTGCAGTAGGCCGAAAACTGGCTGCGCGACAGGCCGCACGCCTGGGCCATACCGTCCAGCGTCCAGGCGAAATCAACGTGCCGGGGCAGCTCCTCCAGGAAAAGCTCCACCATTCTCTGGGTCGTGGATAGATGGACATCCAGCGGGATACGTTGCCGCTCCAGCATGTCCAAGAGTTGGATAAGCAGCTCATTGATGTACAGCGTCAACTTCGTCTGGTTTGCTGCCGGCCCGCCCATTGCCAACAGCGCATCCAACTTGGCGAAACAGCCCGCGACCTCTTCATTCGCCGACCAAACGGGCTGCTCATTGTGGCGCAGCAGATCGGTCAAGCGCCGCAATTCCTCGGGCGTACAGACGATCCAGGGTGGCCACTGCCAGCGCTGATTGGGCCGGCGCACATCCACATCGATGATCAGCCAAACGAGCCGGCTTGCCCCGATGTGCGGGTTGCCTACCTGGTGAAACTGCCAGGGTCGGGTAATGGTCAGGTCGCTCTTGCGCAGCAGCCAACGCCGCCCGTCGACCTCGAAGGCGGTCTTGCCCCGGGCCAGATAGGTGAATTCGATCCCCTCATTGCAGTGTCGATCCAGGCCCCAGGACTGGGGACGGGCCGCATCCCACACGCCGATGGAGCGGAGTTGGGGCAGCACGTCCGGCGGCAGCGGCTCGCCGGGGTAGCTGCCCCGGGCCCAGCCGCGCAGATAGAGCTCATCGCGCCGGGCCGCGGCCTTCAAGGGTTCGCAGGTATCCGCATAGTAGACTTTGTCTCTATCTTGGAAGATGACGGGTTCAGCCACGATTAGATCTCCGGCACGATCAAGACTCCGGCACGGTGTTCAAAATTTACCAACGCGGGATGTTGGAAGACAGCCGCGTAGATCTTGCATAAGCTGGAGCAGAGGCAGGTTCGCTCATTATGGCATAGACCGTTTGCAAAGGAGACACATGATGAAAGTCGGCTGTTTTGCCCTGATCGATCCCTTCTCTGTGGTCGACCACCAACTCGAACGCGTTGCCGGGCTCGGTTTCAAGTATGCGGATGTGACCGACAACCACTCCGGCGGCCTCCTGGGCAGCGAGTTCGGCTTTACCGGCGCGCTGAGTCTGGACGCCAATCCGCTCGACGTGAAGGCGCTGTTCGACAAGCACGGCCTCACCATTACCAGCGTGTGCGCCCATGCGAATCTATTGGATGCATCCTCGCCGGCAGTGTACGGCACTGTCGAGATCCTCAAAGCTGTGCGGCTGGCCGCCGGCCTGGGCGTGACGGACGTGATCACGACCGAGGGCGACCCGAAAACGGCGTGGGGCCACAATCTGACTGCTGCCGAACGGGTCTTCATCGTGGCGGAAAAGCTCTCCGAGCCGGTGCGTCTGGCCCAGGCCCTGGGCGTGCGCATTCTGCTGGAGCCCCACGGCATTCTGACCGACTCCATCGACGGCATGCAGGCCATCCTGGACAAGTTGGGCAATCCGGATAATGTGGGCGTCAATATGGATACGGGCAATTCCTGGTTGGGCGGCGCCGACCCGGTGGCCATGGCCAAAACCTTCAAGGAGATTATCTGGCACGTTCACTGGAAGGATCTGCCTGCCGATTGGGAGGCCAAGCGGGGAACCATGTATGGCTGCGGTTTCGGCCCCATCGCCCTGGGCGAGGGCGTCATCGACATCGCCGGCGTCTATGACGTGCTCAAGGATGGCAAGGCCGAATACAGCACGCTGGAAGTCGGCGGCGATGAGAACATGTTGAAGAGCTACGCCTTCCTCAAGTCCCTCGGCGCGGAATAACGTCGGCTACCCTGCCAAGGCGTCATCACCTGGGAGCGCCGGGCCCCAGCCCGGCAGCGGGAGCCGAACTGGGGTTCGGCGCGCCCAGCCCAAGCCGAACTGGGGTTCGGCGCGCCCAGCCCAAGCCGAACTGGGGTTCGGCGCGCCCAGCC
>CAYZLP010000304.1:0-2891 GCA_964478635.1 uncultured Caldilineaceae bacterium | reverse complement strand
CGAACTGGGGTTCGGCGCGCCCAGCCCAAGCCGAACTGGGGTTCGGCGCGCCCAGGTTGCGCCGCGGGCTTGCTCCATTCCCTGCTTATTGGCAGCGGCCTCTTTGCGCCCGCGGTCGGCTACGCCCTGATCTTCACACTGGAAGCCGCGGTCATGGGCTGGTGCGCCTGGAGCCTTCAGCCGGCCGACGCCCAGACGCTGGCTCGCCAGGCGGTGACGATGTAGAGAAAATGAAACGCGGATTTTCTGGGCTTCGTCGGGAGCTCGCTAAAAACTCTCCGATTTTTTCCTCACCAATAGGCCGGATTGTCGAATGCGTTTACGCATGACGCGCGGTCCGGGATTGGCGCGATTGGCTCATCCGTGAGCGATTGCCCCAGCCAGGCCTCCGGGTGCGAAAGCGCCAGCGGCGCTGCGATCACCTCTTGTGCAAGCGGCTGGAACCCTACCTTGGCGTAGAAGGCCGGGTCTCCGTAGGTGGTCACGATCCTCACGCCGCTTTTCTCCAACTCCCGGAGGCCATGCGTGATCAATGCCTGGCCTACACCCATGCCTTGATAATCCGTGTGAACCGCCACAGGCGCCATCAGGAATACGTCGACATCCTGCTCGAAGGTCAAGCGGCTGAAGAGAATGGCGCCAACCAGTTGATCCTCCTCCACCGCCACAAATCCATAGAGATCCCGACTGTCCGTACCGGTAAGCAATTCCTGTGCCAGGTTGCCGATCAGCGTCCCTTCCTCTTCACCTTCAGAAGCGGTGAAGACCGAAGCGAACAGGTTCGCCATAGCGGAAGAATCGCCTGGCTCGTGGGCCCTGAATTTCATGATTGGTTCTCTTTGATCTTTCGATTGAACTTCGTAACTGCATTGCCATACGCTTCTTCAAGGAGGGGGTAGATTTCTTCAAACTTCTCCGTTGACGGCGACAGCACGCAGACCCAGGACATCCAGGCGTATATCGGGTGGGGCATGAGTACATTCGTTTGGGTGAAATCATGCCCTGTATTGACGATGTCCCCTTTGGCCGGGCGCTTGGGCCTCTCGCCAAATAGCTTTTCGTACGTTGCTTTGGAAACGCCAATGCTCAAGCGAAATACGCCATCCCTGGCTAGATTCGAGGACTTGTCATTTGCACCATCTTTTTCTTTGATGGTGCAGAAATAGACCCCGTTGGGCAGCATGTTGCCCGGATTGTAGAACAGGGAGGTTTCTCCCCAGCTGCTTTTCGGAACAACGCCGGTCATTTCACTTGTGATTCTACTGATGATTTCGTCTGGTTTCATAGTTGTTCTGTGTCACTACTACATTGCGGCGTAAATACCACGGCGGAAATTCGGCCTCACAACCAGTGGTAGAATCTTTCGAACCATTTCCGCCGGGATTTACTAGTCGTCCATGGGCTCCACGCCCTGCTGCGCGAGGCGTGCAAGTCCATCTTTCATGGCCTGGATGATTGCAGGCGCATGCCCCTGCCACTCCGTGACCTCGCCCGTGACCCGCAGGGGCTGCCTGGACCGGAATGACTTGGTGGGATTGCCCCGGAAGCGCTGGTCCGTCAGGTTGGGATCTTCCTCGATGGGGCCTGTTGGCTCCACGATGTAGATGCGTCCGCGCCCGTCACCCAGAGCCAGTTCCGCGCCCCACTTGGCCGCGTCCAGGGTGCGGGTCAGGTAGACGTAGGTCGTGGTCCGCTCCAGGTTGCCGAAGTTGGGCGCATGGCCCGGCCGGATCAGCTCTCCCGGCGTCAGTTCGGCCCGGGTGCCGTGATAGTAACGCCACTCCGTGACCTCGCCCGTAACCCGCAGGGGCGCCCGGGAGCGAAAGGCCATCCGCGGCACGCCGGCCGCCCCCTCTTCCCCCGGAGGAGGGGCATCTTCGATCGCGCCGGTGGGCTCAACAGTGTAGATCCGCCCCGGCCCTTCGCCGGCCGCCAGTTCCGCCGCCCAGATGGCGCCATCCAGATCGGGGGTCAGGTAGACAAAGCGCAACGCCCCATCCTGCTCGTCGTCGTCGGTAGGAGGAGCGGGCTCGATCCGGTCTCCGGGTTGCAGGTCCGCCCGTGTGCCGTGATAGAGTGGATTATCGGAGTTCAAGCGTATCTTCCAGTTTCTTGGTCAAGGACCACAGGGCATCGCCGGTGTTTCCCATGACGGTGAAAATGATGTCTTCCGCAGGATAGACTGCCGATCGGAGGGCCACACCGGGATCGTACCCTTCAACAAAGTACTTCTTCGTTCGACCATCCTGTCGATCGAGCCAGACGCCATACCCGTGATCGGTGTGCGGGGCTTTCCAGCCAGTCGAGATGTGGGCGCTCAACAGCGTTTCCGTCATCTCTGGCCCCAAGAGTATGTGCTGCGCCAGCGCCTGCCAGAAGCGCATCAGATCCGGCGCGGTCACATAGGCGCCGCCATCCGGACCGCCCATGATGGGCACCGCAAAAAAGTTTGTGCGCCAGCTTCCGTCTTCATTCTGGATATAGGCATAGGCCGTACGCGCCGGCAGCTGATCCGCGGCAAAATATCCCGCGTCTTGCATGCCCGCGGGGAGGAAGATCTCTTTCTGAACGTAGTCGCTGAAGTTCTGTCCGGAGACGCGTTCGATCACGAGCCCCAACAAAATATACCCGCCATCATTGTAGTCAAACCGTTGGCCGGGCGGGAACTTCATCGGTTTGTGCTGAAAGAGGGGCAAGAAGTCTGCCGGGCTCCTCACCCGGTATTGGGGGAAATCCTGCCACAGCGCTTCGTAGTCCGGATTGAGGTCCTCTTCGAAATAGGAAGTGATGCCGGAACTATGGGTCAGCAGATGCTCAACCGTAATTTCGGGGTCATAATGGGGAAAATCGAGGTCAACACAGTCGCGCAACAGCGTGTCAGGCGTCAACTT
>CAYZLP010000303.1:0-6225 GCA_964478635.1 uncultured Caldilineaceae bacterium | reverse complement strand
TTCTGCCTGCGGACAAGTGCACAATTTCAAACATGAATCACACGACGCGCACGTCTGCGCCGGCGTCCTGAACGGCCCGAACTTCGCCGGCCGGTGCGCTGTCGTCGGTGATGATCATGTCTAGTTCGTTGACGGCGGCAAAGGCCGCAATGCCAACCCGCCCCCACTTGGAGGCGTCGACCACGGCAATTGCCTGCTGGCAGCGGGCCAGAATCGGGCGCTTGGCCGCAGCAATTTCCGGGCTGACGTCGGTTAGCCCAGGGTCGAGAACGATGCCGTGGGCGCCGAAAAAGCCTTTCTGAATGTGGACCTGGTCGAACAATGTCTGGCTGTAGGGCCCCACAAAGGCCGCCGTCTCCCGCTGGAGGGAACCGCCCGTGATCATGACGTGAATGTGGGGCGCGTCCAGCAGTTCCTGAATGATGGCGAGACTGTTGGTAACGACGGTAAGGTGGCGGCGCTGCTTCAAGTAGTGAGCGATGGCCAGGGAAGTGCTGCTGGAGTCGAGGTAGACCGCGTCGCCGTTGGCCACCAGGGCGGCGCCCGCCCGGCCGATGCGCTGCTTTTCCCGCACTTTGCGCTCCCGGCGCAGGGCAAAGGCCAATTCGCTAGCGCCGGCGCCCGGCGCCACAGCCCCGCCGTGGGTGCGGACCAGCAGCTTTTGCTCCGCCAGCACCTGCAGGTCGCTGCGGATGGTCACCTCCGAGACGTTGAACTGCCGGCTCAGCTCACCCACGGTCGCGCGCCCCCTCCGCATGACCTGTTCGGCAATGGCCCGGCGCCGCTCTTCCAGATAAAGATCCGCTGCTGTGCTCATGGAGCTCCGATTGCTTTTGATAACTTTCAGATGCTTTCGATTATAGAGTCAAACGCGATATTAGTCAATAGTCTGAAAGAGGATAGAACGCGGATTTGCCGGATTCAGTAGTTCACGATTTGTCATTCCGAGCGGGTCTACATAGATCTTCTCTCTCCGGCGAAATGCCAGCGAGGAATCTCGTCCTTCTCCAAATCGTGAACTACTGGGATTCGGCGGATATCCACGGATTTTCTGAGAATCCGTACGATCCGCCGAATCCGCCAAATCCGCGTTCTATTGCATTCCAGCCGAAACAAGATTGCGCGCGAGCCACGCGCAGCCGAGGATGGCGCCGTCGGTGTCGAGTTCGTTGGGGACAATGCGCACGCGTTCGGCGACGGAGTCGAAGGCGTAGTGGGGTACGGCCCGGCGCGCCGGCTCGAAGAGGAGGTCGCCGCAGTGGGCGACGGAGCCGCCGACGACATAGCATTCGATGTCGAGCGTCATGGCCAGCCCGCCGATGGCCGCGCCCAGGGCCTCGCCGGCTTCGCCGATGATGCGCCGGGCGGTGTCGTCCCCCGCCTCAGCCATTTGCGCCACCGCGGCGCCGGTGAGTTCCGTTTCGATGGCCAATGATGGCGCAACGCCGGCCTGGGCCGCGGCATAGCGTCGGGCCAGCCACGGTCCGCTCATGAAGGTCTCCGTGCAGCCGATGGAGCCGCAGTGGCACTGCACGCCGTGGAGATCGATGGTGGCGTGGCCGAATTCTCCGGCCGAGTTGTGCATGCCCCGGTAGACTTCGCCGTCGACGATGAGGGCCGCGCCCACGCCCGTGCCGACGATGATATAGACCATGCTCGTCTCGTCACGGCCGGCGCCGAAGTGAAACTCGCCCAATCCCGTAGCCTTGGCATCGTGTTCCACCTGGACCGGCATGGACAGGCGGTCGGCCAGCAGCGTGCCGAGCGGCGTATGGTGGAGCCCGGGAATGTTGGGGGGATCGATCAGCGTACCCGACGCGTGATCCAGTGGGCCGGGGCAGCAGATTCCGGTTGCCTGTAGGGCGACTCCGGCGGGGAGTTCGGCTGCCAGCGCGTCAATGCAGGATCCAATGCGTTCCACCACCGACTCCGGCCCGCGCCAGTCCTCAGTGGGAAAGCGCCGGCGCGCCACGATGCCATTGTCCGGCGCAACCAGCCCAATTTCAATCTTGGTTCCACCCAGGTCAATGCCTGCCACCCAGGGCTTCATAGAGTATCTCCCGCCTATTGGTATGAGGGAACTACTACAGATCTGCGTGAATGCTTCGACTGAGCTCAGCACCCGTACCACGGCAGAAATCCGGCACTTCTACCTTTGGTAGCAACTGCATGAGGATTTCTGCCGGGATTTACTACGTTGCACAGAGTTCACTGAGTGCAGTGTTAGGTTGATTTTTGTCATTCTGAACGGGTCGGCCCGAAATCTTCGGATACGGCGACTGTCCAGTGAAGAACCTGCTCTCCAACTCGTTAAGATTCTTCACTGGACAGTCGCCGAGTCCTACGTCTCGACATAGACCCGTTGCCGCAGTGCGGCCGTCACACGAACAGAATGACATGTGCAAAATTCAAGTTAACAGAGTTCACCGAGGAGCCGCAGAGATTTTGCGAATCGACTTGCCTCCCTTGCCTTGAGACGGATGTGAACCGCTCCCCTGTGAGCCACTCTGTGGCTCTCTGTGCAAGCGCTCTGCGTTTCTCTGTGCACCTGCTTTTAATCGATTCGCACGCGCACTCCCCGGCCGCGCAAGATGCCCGCCATCTCCTCCACGATCGCCGGCTCGATGCGCGTCCATGCCTGCCAGGGGTAATCACGGCCCAGGGCCGCGTATTTGGATCGCCCCAGGGCATGATAGGGCAGCAGGTCCACCGGCGGCGTATCGCCCTCCAGCGACCGGAGCAGATCGGCCAGGCCGTCCATGGCCGCGGCATCGGCGTTGAAACCGGGAATGAGCGGTACGCGCACGGTCAGGGGCGCGCCGGCCGCGGCCAAGCGGCGTAAATTGTCCAGAATCGGCCCGTTGTCCACGCCGGTATGGTGCTGATGCAGCTTCGGATTCACATGCTTGATGTCGAAGAGCAGCGTGTCCAGGAGGGGCCACAAGCGCGCGAAGACCGACCAGGTCGTGTAGCCGCTGGTCTCCATGGCCGTGGAAATGCTCTCCGCCCGGGCCAGGCGCAGGAGCGCTTCGCAGAGGCGGGGCTGCATGGTCGGCTCGCCGCCGGTGAGGGTCATGCCGCCGCTCGTGCCGTAGAAGGGGGCGTCCCGCCGCACCTCGGCCATGATCGCGCCGGCCGTCATCTTGCGCCCGATCCAGTGCAGCGCGCCCGTGGGGCAGAGGGCCGTTCGTTCGGCCAGCAGGGCAACCCGCGCCGTCCCATCCTCGGCCGCCTGCCAGCAGACCGGGCAGGTCGTGGCAAACTGGCCGCAGCTCATGCAGTCTTGGACATGGAGGGCCAGCTCCGGCTGGCGCGCCTGCGATTCGGGATTCGCGCACCACCCGCAGCGCAGGGGGCAGCCCTTCAAAAAGACATTCGTTCGCAACCCCGGCCCGTCATGCACGCTATAGCGCTGAATGTCGAAGACGATCCCTTCAACCTCAGCCAGTTCCGCCACACCAATATCACCAATCATCCACACATCCACACATTAACCATTAAAAATTATCTATTCTCGATTAATTATTGATTTGCTCCGCCACCCTCAGCGCCTGGGCCGCAATCGTCAATGCCGGATTCATTGCGCTCGACGACACAAAGAAGGACGAATCCACCACATACAGATTCTCCACATCATGCGCCCGGCAGCTCGGATCCAGCACCGACGTCGCCGGATCCGAGCCAAAGCGGAGCGTGCCGCACTGATGGGAGTTGGTCTCGATGCCCATGGCTTGGGTGAAGACCAGGGGATAGCCCGCGCCCCGCATCATGGCTTTGGCTGCCGTGACCAGCTTCCTGTGGGCCGTCAGGTTGTTGGGCTTCCACTGGACCCGCACCCGGCCATCCGACCCGAGCATGATGCGATTCTCGGGGTCGGGCAGATCCTCGGACATGACCCACCAGTCCACGCTGCGGTTGGCCATGCCCTGAAGAACGGGCCGCGGCACCAGCGGCTGCGCGGCCGTGAGCATGCCGGCCTGCAGCTTGCCCAGGAGCTGAATGTTGCCCATGGGATAGGGCCAATCGGGACCGCTCGCGTAGAAGTCATTGACAGCCATGGTCTTCTGAAAGACCGTCGGATTGGGGCGCCGGGGGTCGACGGCCATGAGCGCGGTGTTGTTGTGGACCATGTAGTTGCGTCCCACCATGCCCGACGAATTGGCCAGGCCGTCGGGGTGGCGATCGTTGGCCGACCGCAACAGCAAGAGCGCAGAATTGACCGCGCCGCAAGCGACGACGATGCGGTCGCCGTGGACGATGCTGGTTTCGCCATTGCGCTCGACCTCAATGCCCGTCACGCGCCGTCCGCTCTCATCGGTGAGCAGGCGGCGGGCCAGGGTGTTGGTCCACAGCATCACATCGGCGCTCTCCAGCGCCGGTCGCACGCAGCAGGCGTCGCTATCGCCCTTGGCCAGGACCTGACAGGGAAAACCGTCGCAGGTCTTGCAGCGGATGCAGCGCCCGCCGTCGCGCAGGTCCACGGCCATGGGATAGTGGAAGGGATGGAGTCCCTGACTGCGCAGGCGTGCGGCCAAATCTTCGATATAGGGCTCGTGGGGCACGGCCGGAAAGGGGTAGGGGCCGGAGCGAGGCGGCTCGGTCGGATCCTCGCCGGTCGCGCCGTGGACCAGGTAGATTTCTTCCGCGCGGGCGTAGTAAGGCTCCAGCGCTTCATAGGTGATAGGCCAAGCCGGTGAGACCCCCTCGGCATGCTCGATGGCTTCAAAATCGCGCACGCGGAAGCGGGGCAAGGCCGCGCCGTAAACCTTGGTATTGCCGCCCACGAAATAATGGACGCCCGGCGCAAAGCCTGCGCCGTCGGGTCCGTACCAGGTTTCGTCGGGCTTGTAGCGCCGCTGGTCGAAGACCGCGCCCGGCTCCCAGTTTTGGGGCTCCTGGGGCAGATAGTCGCCCCGCTCGATGAGCAGGATGCGCATGCCGCTGCTGCGCAACGCATAGGCCAGCGTCCCGCCGCCCATGCCCGTCCCGATGATGATCAGATCATATCCCGCTGTCATGGAATTCCTCGTTTGATGGACAGTAGATTGAGCCGATTAGGCTGATTTTTACGGATACTCTTGGGTTCATCCGGTGAAATTCGCCGCATCCGCTCAATCCGCGGTCTATCGCTGTTATTGACTCCAGTAATCTACTACCAGCACCTGCTCTAGATGGGGCTTGAGCCGGGCGCCGAAGGCTTGGTGGGCCGGATGGGGCAGGTAGGCGTCCCGGTCGGCCGCGCTGCGAAAGGTCACGAAGAAGCAATGGGTAAAGCCTTGGGCGAGGTTTTCCACGCTTACGTCCGTACCCCATTCGAAATCGTGGATCGCATCGATCTGCGCCGGGAGCGCGGCAAAGGCCGCTTCGATGGCGCGGATATCTTCGGGCGCGGTCTCCGGCTTGAAGCCGAACAGCACCACATGCCGCAGCATGCTGGTTGACTCGTTCTTTGTTGCGCTAGACATCGCCAAACTCCGTGCGGTGGATGATTTCGTCCTGCAGCTCCCGATCCAGCTCGACGAAGTAGGCGCTATAGCCGGCCACCCGCACGACCAGGGAGCGGTGCGCATCCGGATCGGCCTGGGCCGCGCGCAGGGTTTCAGCCGAGACAACGTTGAACTGAACGTGAGGAATACGCAGCCGGCAGAAGCCGCGCAGCAGCAGCACAAACTTCTCCAGCGCGCGTTCACCGGCAAAGAAGGAGGGCAGGAACTTCATGTTGAGCAGCGTGCCGTTGCTGGCCAGCTTGAGATCGAGCTTGCCCACCGACTGGAGCACGGCCGTTGCGCCCTTCCGATCGCGGCCGGTCATGGGCGAGAGGCCGCCGTCAGCCAGGGGCGTGCCCGCATGGCGACCGTCGGGCGTCGCGCCCACGTTGGCGCCCATGGGCACGTGGGCCGAGACCGTGTAGAAGCCGGGCTGGTAGACGCCGCCGCGCACCGTTTGGTGTTGGCCCACGAATTCGCTGTAGCGATCGCCCCAGCGCGCCGCGAAACGGTCGACCCGCGGGTCGTCGTTGCCGAACTTGGGCGCCCGGTGAATCAAACGCTGGCGCAGAACTTCATGATTGGCAAAATCGGCCCGGAGCGCATCCAGCATTTCCGTGCCGGTGAGCCAGCGCTCGTCGAAGACGGCCTGTTCGATGGCTGCCAGGCTGTCGGCTACGTTGGCGATCTGCACGCCTTGGACGCCGGAGAAGTTGTAGCGCGCCCCGCCCGCGGTCAC
>CAYZLP010000302.1:0-6242 GCA_964478635.1 uncultured Caldilineaceae bacterium | reverse complement strand
GGATGTGGTCTTTGACATCGTCCCCCGGGCGGAGATTTTTGGCGTGACGGGGCTGCAATTCATTCAGCTCAACACGATCTTTCAACTTTACAGCATGCGCCATGGCCGTGATCCCCAACTAGATCATGCCGCGCGCCTGCTGATGATGCCGGACCTCCTCAATTACTGGCTGACGGGGCGCCAAGCGGCGGAATACACCATTGCGTCAACGAGCCAACTGCTCGATGCCCGGACGGGCATGTGGGCTGCGGATCTCATGGGCCGGCTGGACCTGCCGGCCGGCATTATGGGTGAGATTATTCCGGCCGGCACGGTGTTGGGTCCATTGTTGGCGCCGGTTGCTGCGGAGACCGGTCTGGGACCGGATGCCCGGGTCATTGCCGTGGGCAGTCACGATACGGCCAGCGCCGTGGCAGCCATCCCCGGCCTGGATCAAGAGAGCCTCTACATCAGCAGCGGTACCTGGAGCCTCATGGGGATTGAAGTGCGGCAGCCGATCATTACCGACCAGGCCCTGGCCTATAACTTTACCAACGAAGGCGGGGTAGGCGGTACGATCCGCCTGCTGAAAAATATTACGGGTCTCTGGCTCGTGCAAGAATGCCGCAACCAATGGCAGCGCGGCGGCGAAGCGTACAGTTGGGCCGACCTCATGACCCTGGCCGATCAGGCTGAGCCGTTCCGCAGCATCGTCTATCCCGACCATGCCGACTTCTTCCACAACCCCCAGGACATGGTCGGCTCCATCCGCGCCTATTGCGCCCGCACGGAACAGCCCCAACCGGAGACGGTCGGACAGGTTGTGCGCTGCTGCTTGGAAAGCCTGGCGCTGCGCTACCGCAGCGTTTTGGAAAACCTGGAAGAGCTGGTCGGGCATCGTCTGGGCGTAATCCGGGTCGTCGGCGGCGGCAGTCAGAATAACCTTCTCAACCAGTTCACGGCCGACGCTTGTCAGCGTCTTGTCGTCTCCGGACCCGCTGAAGCGACCGCTCTGGGCAACGTCATGGTCCAGGCCATCGCCACGGGTCATCTTGCCAGTGTCGCAGAGGGGCGCGCCGCCATTGCCGCTTCCATCGCGCAAGAAGAGTTCGCGCCCGGATCCGTCGACGGCTGGGAGGAAGCCTTTGCCCGCTTCGGCCGGTTGGCGGCACTGCCCTAGTAAATCCTGGCGGAAATGAACCCACAGTTTCTACCAGAGGTAGGAGTGCCGAATTTCCGCCGTGGTATTTCCGTCGCGATGTATTAGGCCTTTCAATAGAGCGAGCCGCGCCAGAGAGTTTGAAGTAGTACTCAATTGATGTCCCGAAGCCTGAGCTTGTCGAAGGTGGAACACCGATAAACCCGCCTCCGACAAGCTCAGGCTTCGCGGTCTTGTTCGACCCACTCTTCCAGTTGCATATTTTCCGTTCACCACCAGGTCGAAAACTCGAGTTGACAGTACAGCTATCTCTTTGCTAATCTATTCAAACAAAAGGTGAACTGTTAACAGTTTACAACCCCTTGGGCATGACGCGCTCTTTTGTTGCTTTCATCATTAGCCACAAAATTCATTAGCCACGAAATTTAATAGGAGAAGATGACATGGAAGCCTTGTACACTCCCGCGCAGAAATCCTTGGAAGATGCTCTGCTGGACGAGCTTGCAATAGATGTGCCCTGGGCGTTGATCGAGCGTTTCACTACGCTGGTGCGCGAGTCGGCGAGTGAAGATGAGCGAACGGCCGCAGCATACATTGCCGAACAACTTTCCTCTCTTGGTGTACCGCACACCGTATATGAGCCCGAGCTTTTTCTCAGCGTGCCCGTATCGGCTTCGTTGGAATACGGCGGCGGGCAGGTGCGGGCAAAGACACCGGCATTCTCGACGTCGACCGGTCCTGACGGCGTAACGGGTGAGGCGGTCTATGTGCAGGTCAAGCGTCCAGAAGGTGTCGCGCGGCTATTTCATTTCTCGATCGATGAGGATCTGGACCTGAGCGGTAAAATCGTAATCTGTGATGGCTACGGCTTTCCGGAAGCCGTGCGCATTTTTCAAGAGGCAGGCGCCGCCGGACAGATCTACGTGAACCCAGGTGTAGACATCCACTGGGGTATCTGCACGACGATCTGGGGAGCGCCGGATCTGGACAGCGCGCCGCGCCAGCCGAAGTCACCGGTCATTGCGGTCAACCGTCCCGACGGGGAAGCGCTCATTGCCCAGGCCCAAGCCGAACCCACGGAAGTTACCATTCGTACGGACTTGAAAGAGGGCTGGTTTCCCTGTCCATTGATCGTGGCCGAAATCGAAGGCTCAGTCGAGCCGGATCGCTTTGTCCTGGTCCACGGACATTATGATTCCTGGGATGTGGGGATCGGTGATAATGCGGTTGGCGACGCGACGCTTCTGGAGTTAGCCCGGGTTTTTCACAAGCATCGTGCTGGGCTGGCTCGCAGCCTACGTATTGCCTGGTGGCCCGGCCACTCAACCGGTCGCTATGGAGGATCGACCTGGTTTGCCGATGAATTTGGCCTGGATTTGGCGCGCGACTGTGTCGCCCAAGTCAATATCGATTCTCCCGGCTGTCGATGGGCGACGGAGTACTACGACATTTCCTGGATGACCGAAGTCGAGGATTTCTGTATTCAGGCGATCAAAGATGTGACAGGCAAGGAAGCCGAGGGTGAGCGCCCCCACCAGGCAGGTGATTACTCCTTCAACAATATCGGTATCTCCAGCTTCTTTATGCTCCTTTCGACCATGCCCAAGGATCTGCTCGTCGAGAAGGAGTATTACCCAGTGGGCGGGTGTGGCGCCAATATTGCCTGGCATACGGAAAACGACCAGCTGGAAATTGCGGATCAAGAGAATCTCATGCGCGATCTCAAGGTCTATGTTGCGACAATCCAGCGAGTGCTTAACAACCCGATCCATCCCTTCAATTTCCGCAAACTTGCAGCGGAACTACGGGTAACGGTGGATCAGTATGCCGACGCCGCGGCAGGCGCGGTCGATTTTTCGGCTGCCTACGCAGCGTTGGACGACCTGGATGCCGCCCTGGCCGACCTCTATGCCGCGATTGGCGCCGGCAAGGACAAATCCATTCCCGAGGTTCGCGCCCTGAATGATGCCTTGCTTGAATTGGGGCGCAATCTTGTGCAGATCAACTTTACGCGCCACGGCATGTTCCGCAATGAGCCGGCTGTTCCTATTCCGCCCTTGCCGGATATTGAACCTGCCCTGGCGTTACCGAGCGCCGAAGGTCACGAGCGCAACGTTCTGATTACCCACGTACGGCGAGGTGTCAACCGCGTGGCGTGGGCTTTTGAATCTGCGGCCAAAGCAGCGCGGCGCGGGCTGTAAAGAGAGGAGGCAATCATGCGCATCGTATACCTCGTACCCGGTCCAATGGGTCGTTCACCGGAGGGGCGTGCTGAGTTGAACCGGCGCGGCGCTCTGCTGGAGAAATATGCCGCACCCGGCACCGAAGTGGGCATCGTAGACGTGGCCGAAGGACCTGCATCGATTGAGAGCATGTATGAAGAGTATCTCTCTATTCCGGCGTCGGTGAAGCGCGCGCTTGAATTGGAGGCTGCAGGTTGGGATGCCATCATTCTGGGTTGCTACGGCGATCCCGGACTCGATGCCTTCCGGGAACTCCTCTCTATTCCTATCATCGGCCCCGGCGAAGCGACGGCCCTTATGGCGGCTTCTCTAGGCCATCGCTTTTCCGTCATTACAATTACCGACAGCGTCATCTCCTTCACCGAACGTCAGCTGCGCAATGTAGGCGTCGGCGAAAAGTTGGGTGGTGTACATGCGGTCGGGATTCCCGTGCTTCAACTCCATCATGACCGGGAGCGGACCATCGAAGCGGTTATCGCGGCCGGCCGCCGGGCCATCGAACAAGACCGCGCGGACGTCCTGTTGCTCGGCTGCATGAGCATGGGTTTTCTTGAAGTGGCCGAAGCGGTTGCACCCGAGTTAGGCGTCCCCGTTTTGAATCCGGGCAAAGTCGCCCTCAAACAAGCGGAGGCAACGGTAGGTGCCGGCCTAACCCATTCCAAGCGGGCGTATATGACACCTCCCAAACTGGCCAGTGGCGAATTCGCTTCTGCGCTTGAACTCCTGCATCAGGGAGTATAGGATCTTCATGGCTACACTCTTTGCCGGCTGTACTTTGATCGACGGTTCCGGGGCGCCGCCGCTTGAGGAGGCGGCGCTCGTTATCGAGCAGGATCGCATTGCCTGGGTCGGACCGAGTCACGCACTCCCCCGGCCATACGCCGAACTGGAAGCGATTGATCTACGGGACCGCTGGGTGATTCCCGGCCTGATCGATGCCCACATCCACGTTTGCTGGAATGGGCGGGAAGACATTCAGACGCTTTTACGCCGCAGTCGTGATGAATTGCTGTTGGAGGCAGTGCGGACCTTGGACAGGATTCTGGCCACCGGTACTACGACCCTGCGGGATGTGGGCGGCCATGCCTACATGGAGGAGAGTCTGCGCAAGGCCGTAGAAGCGGGAACGATTGCCGGACCGCGCATGCGCACTTCCGGTAGCGTCTTGGCCATCACGGGTGGCCATGGTCACTTCATTGCCCGGGAAGCCGATGGTCCGGAGGAGTTTCGCAAAGCGGCTCGCGAGCAGATCAAAGCCGGTGCGAATACGGTGAAGCTCATGGCAACGGGCGGTGTGGCCACCCCTGGCTCCGACATCCATGCCAGCCAGATGACCCTGGCCGAAATTGAAGCGGTGACGGAGACAGCCCATGCGTTGGGCCGGACCGTAGCCGCCCATTGTCACGGTCGCGGCGGTATTCGAAACTGTCTGCTGGCGGGGGTCGATTCCATTGAGCACGGTACTTTCCTGGATGATGAACTAGCTGCGCTCATGGTCGAACGGGAAGCGTCGGTCGTGTTCACCTTGGGCGTGGCACTGCCTGATCCGGAGACGGTCTCGCCTGAACTGCAGGCCGAAGCCGAGCGATTGCTCCAATTGCTGGAGCCGTTTGAGGAACAGCTTGGCCTGGCCATTGGGGCTGCGCGCCGTGCCGGTGTCCTGATAGGCTCCGGCTCTGATGCGGGCGGCAATGCGCTGGCGCCCCACGACTTTAGCATGGCCCGGGAGATGGCCGAACTGGTCCGCTTCGGCTGCACGCCGCTAGAAGCGCTGACCATCGCCACCGGTAACAATGCCCGGATCCTGCGGATGGATGAGCTTGTCGGTACGCTCGAAGCCGGGAAGCTGGCCGATTTTGTTATCCTGCGCGCCGATCCCCTGACCGATATTGCCAATGTGCGTCAAATTGAAGCTGTTTATCAAGGAGGGAATCCGGTCTCAATTCAATAGGTCAAGTCTGCTCTTCAAATCCAGCAAAGATTCGTACCAGTCGAAAGGAGAGGTCGTTCACATGTTGAGAAAGTCTGGTCTGAAATTGTTCTACGTCGTGCTGATGCTTGCATTCGCGCTGGCGTTGGCGGCCTGTGCGCCGGCCGCAGCGCCGGCCCCGGAAGCTGCCGAAGGCGGAGAAGCCGCAGCTTCTGCAGATGCCCCGGCCGGTGGTGAAACCGTTCCCCAGATTACGGTTTTGTCCAACGTCCAGGCAGCTGATCCCATTGAATTTGAGTCGACCCGTCTGCTGGTCGAGAACATGAAACAGCTCGGCCTGGACGTGGAGCATCGCGCCATGCCGTGGGAGCAGCAGGCGGATCTCGTCTGGTACGATCGTGAAAACTGGCAGATGACAGCTTGGCGTATGGTCGGTCGGCCTGAGCGCATGGATCCGGACGAGTTTATCTACAACCTGTTCCATTCCAGCACGGCCGAGGCCGGCTACAACTTCGTCGGTTTCCTCAACGACGAGTATGACGAACTGGCCACCGCCCAACGGGCCGAGACCGATCAGGAGGCCCGTCGCGATCTGATCTTCCAGGCCCAAGAGATCATCGCCGAAGAGGTTCCGTATGTCTTCGTAGCCCATCCGAAATTGCCTTTTGCCTTCCGCACCGATGTCTGGAATCCAGAGACTATCGTGGATGCCCAGGGTATTGGGATCAAGAATTTCTGGACCTGGATTGGTGGCGAGCCGGTTGGCGATCAGAAGGATTTTATCGTCAATACGGGTGATGTCATTCAGGGGATCAATCCTTTTTGGATTTCGGGTGATGCCGATTCTCGTGTCACCGAACTAATTTGGGATCGCCTGATGCGCATTGGCCCGGATGGCCTGGCCGAGCCCTTGGCGGCCGAGTCGGGTGGG
>CAYZLP010000301.1:0-6251 GCA_964478635.1 uncultured Caldilineaceae bacterium | reverse complement strand
TATCATCAACCCCACCGTGATCACCACGGGCGACGTGGCGGGCAGTTACAACGCGATCGGCGTGGGGGCGCGGGTGATCGTGCAGCAGGTGCAGGCTGTCTCGCCCACCGACGAACGCCGCAAGGCCATGCATTACCGTCAGGCGCTGCTGGCGGGCGCGATCGAAGCCAAGGTTAGGGACCATACGCGCCGGCTGGAACAGAAGCAAGACGACGGGCGGCGCAACCCCTACAAGGATCTACCCGCGTACCAACTGGTCGATGCACCCTACTTCTACGGACGGGAGACCGCCATCGGCGAACTGCTGGATCACATGCACCAGTCCTCGTTGACCGTGCTCCACGCAGCGTCGGGCGCGGGCAAGAGCTCGCTACTACAGGCAGGGCTCATGTCGCGGTTGTTGGCCAACGGCCGGCTGCCCCTTTACATTCGTACCCGGGCGTATAAAGGCAGCGCCGGACAGGCCGGCCTGAGCACGCTGATCAAGGCGGCCTTCCTCCCCACCATCGGCTCCGACCCGGATCTGGCTTCCCTCAACGAGATGTCGCTGTTGGGCTTTTTCACCGAAGTCAGCCGCAATCTGGGCGAGAGCAGTCTCTATGTCTTTCTGGACCAGTTCGAGGACTTCTTCAATGACGCGCTCATGCACCCCATGTTGCGCCAACCGTTTGTGGACGATCTCCAGAGCTGCCTGGATGAACCAGGCCTCAACGTGCGCTGGGTTCTCTCCTTGCGCAAGGAGTATCTTTCAGACCTCCATATTTTTGGCGACGCCGTCTTTCACAACCAGGTCTATTTGCCCGGCTTAACCGACCGGGAAGCCCGGCAGGTCATCGTGGAACCGGCCGGGCAGATGGGCGTCGGTTATGAGGAGGGGCTGGTCACCAATATCCTGGCCGACCTGACGCCCCAAATAGAAGAGACGCCTTTGACGGATGGCCCGGTGACCGGCGGTGAGGCCGGGCAACCCCCCGCTCTTCAGATCGACGCCCCGCCGACGCAACACTTCGCGCCGACCCAGATTCAGCTCGTCTGCCACACTCTCTTCGAGGAGATGCCCCAGGGCGCTGAGACTATCACCTTCACCCTCTACCGGCAGCGACGCGGGCGGCGCAACCTACCAGGAGTCGAGGGCATCCTCACCGGCCATTTGCAGAACGTACTGAACACCAAGCTCCCCAAAGTAGATCGTCCCTTGGCAAGCCTCATGTTGGCCGAACTTGTCTCTTCCCAGATGCGGCGCGTGCCGCTCAGTCAGACAGAGCTGATTGCCCAGTTGCGGCAGCGCCGGCACGATGTGGATCCCCTTCAGGTCCAGCGCATTCTGGTTACGCTGGTCAACAATCGACTGCTGGAGGCCGATGACGATGCCGCTGAACGCGACACTACCTACGAGTTGACCCACGATTATCTGCTCCAAGAGATCGAGCTGAATCAGGCAACCCTGCGGCGCAAGGCTGCGCAGGAACTACTCAATCAGGAGGTGGCAGCTTGGCGGACCGACAAGCGCTCCCGCATCGGCGAAGAGAAGCTGCGCATCATCGAAGAACAAGATGCGGAGTTGCTGGTCGACGACGATGCGGCTGAGCTTTTGCGCCTGAGCCGGGATGCGGTCGGCCGGCGTAAGCGGACGGTATTTGTCAGCTATGGGGCGGCGGGCGTGGCGGGTGCCATGGCGACGCTAACGCTGATCGCGGCCCTCTTCTTATCAAGGCAGGCACGAGAAGCGATTGGGCGAGCAGACAGCGCCAATGCTAGTGCAACGGCGTTGGCCGTTGCACAAGTCACCGCCCAGGCCAAGGCTCAGGCCACCCTCACCGCCGTCGAAGGGGAACGCCGCAAGGCCGAAGCGGCAGTCATCGCGGCGGAGGTGCAGGTAGAGCAACTCGCGGCCGAAGGCCGGCTACTGGATCTGGCCAACCTGGCCCGCAGCGAAAGCCAGGCCGGACGTTATGATACTGCCCTGCTTCTTAGCCAGGAGATTATCCTCCGCACGCTGACGACCGAACATCGCTATGACGCTGCGCTCGACGCCGGCGTGCGCGAAGCGCTTGAGTCGGCACCTGCATATCGCGCCACCCTTGCAGGTCACAGCGCAGAGGTTCTGTCAGCAGTCTTCAATGGTGATGGTAGTCAGGTAGTGACGGCGAGTGAGGACGGAACGGCCATAATCTGGGATGCTGAGAGTGGGCGCGAAGTTCATATGTTGACGGGCCACGGCGACTCGGTCTCATCGGCGGTCTTCAATAATGACGGCGGCCTGGTGGTGACGGCGAGTGAGGACGGAACGGCCAAAATTTGGGATGTTGAGAGTGGGAGCGAAGTTCATACCCTCATAGGCCACGGCAACTCGGTCCACTCTGCGATCTTCAACAACGATGGCAGTCAGATAGTGACGGCGAGTGAGGACGGGACGGCCAGGATCTGGGACGTGGCGAGTGGGGACGAAATCCATGCTCTCACGGGTCGCGACAACTCGATCTTCTCGGCGGTATTCTCGGCGGAATTCAGCCCAGATGGCAGCCTGGTTGTGACGGCGAGCAGGGACGGGACGGCCACGATCTGGGATGTAGCGAGTGGGGACGAAGTCCATACCCTCACGGGTCACGACGCAGTGGTCTTGTCGGCAGTCTTCAATGCTGATGGCAGACAGGTGGTAACGACGAGTAGTAGTGGGACGGCCAAAATCTGGGATGTGGCGAGTGGGGACGAAGTCCATACCCTCACGGGTCACGATAACTGGGTCAACTCAGCGATGTTCAATAATGATGGTACCCAGTTGGTGACGGCGAGTCGTGACACGATGGCCAAGATCTGGGACGTGGCGAGTGGGGAAGTGGTGCATACGCTTATTGGTCATGAAGATTGGGTCTACTCGGCGGTCTTCAATAGTGACAGCACCCAGGTGATAACCGCAAGTAGGGACGGGTCGGCCAAAATCTGGGACGTGGCGAGTGGGGAAGCAGTCCATTCCCTCACGGGTAACGTCGACTCGGTCTTTTCTGCGGTCTTCTCTGCGGTCTTCAGTCCTGATGGCGGGCGGGCAGTGACGGCGAGTTTTGATGGAATGGCCAAGATCTGGGATGTGGCAGGGGGGGACGAATTCCACACCCTCACGGATCACAGCGCTGGAGTCTTATTGGCGGTTTTCAATGGCGATGACAGCCAGGTAATGACGGCGAGTAGGGATGGGACGGCCAGGATCTGGGATGTGGCGAGTGGCGAGATAGTTCATACACTCACAGGTCACGACGGAGTGGTCTTGTTGGCGTTACTCAATGGCGGCGATGGCCGGATAATGACAGAAAGTGATGATGGGACAGTCAAGATCTGGGATGTAATGAGTGGGAAGGTAGTTCAAACACTCACGGGTCACACCTACCCGATCTGGTCGGCGGACTTTGATGATGATGGTAGTACGGTGGTGATGGTGGGTTCAGGCGGCACGGCTAAGATTTGGGACGTGGCGAGTGGAGAAGTAGTCCATACGCTCACTGGTCACGACCACTCAGGTTTATCAATCGCCTTCAACGGTGACGGTAGTAAGGTCGTGACGGCAAGTCATGACGGAACGGCCAAGATCTGGGATGTGGCGAGCGGGGAGCTAGTCCATACGCTAACGGGTCACGCCAACTCGGTCCACTCGGCAGTCTTCAATGGGGATGGTAGCCAGGTGGTAACAGCAAGTTTTGGCCCGATGGCCAAGATTTGGGATGTGGCGAGCGGGGGGTTAGTCCATACGCTAACGGGTCACGAAGATTGGATTAACTCGGCGGTCTTCAATGGGGATGGCAGCAAAGTAGTAACGGCGAGTGGGGACGGAACGGCCAAGATTTGGGATGTGGCGAGTGGGGAGACAGCCCATACGCTCAGGGGTCACGGCGACGAGGTTTCATTTGCGGTCTTCAATGGGGATGGCGGCAAGGTAGTAACGGCGAGTAGGGACGGAACGGCCAAGATTTGGGATGTGGCGAGCGGGGAGACAATCCATACGCTCACAGGTCACCGCGACTTGGTCTCGTCGGCGGCGTTCAATAGTGACGGCAGTATGGTGGTAACGATAAGTCGTGATGGGACGGCCAAGATCTGGGCGGTGGATGCCAATCTGTTGCTCGAACAGATCCATCGGCGCATCCAACGGGATCCGCCCGAATTCACTGAAGTGGAGAAGGAACGCTTTGGCATTTCTGACCCTATTCCTTACCCGCAAACGGGGTCATAGTACCTTATGACCACAAACATCTCCACCGGCGACAACCGCGGCGTCATCGCCGGCCGCGACATCCGGGACGCCAACCTGGTCAACACGGGCGACGTGTTGGGCAGCTACAACGCGATTGGCGTCGGCGCGCGGGTGGTGATCCAGCAGATTCAGGAAGCCCGGTCGGCCGTAGACGAGCTGGCAGCAGAGCTCAGGCTGGCTGAAACACGGCTGGCCGATGCCGTGGCGCGCAAACTGCAGCAGCTGACCGCGGCCGTGGAGAAGACAGCCCGGCTGGGGCGGCCCAATCCGTACCGTTCGCTCCTCGACTACCGGCTGGAAGATGCGCCCTTCTTCTACGGCCGGGACGCGGCCATCGGCGATCTTCTGGGCAAGATTCACGCCCACCGCTTGACGGTACTTCATGCTGCTTCGGGCGCGGGCAAGAGCTCGCTGCTGCAGGCAGGGCTCATGGCCCGCCTGCTGGCGGCTGGGCACCTGCCCCTTCGCGTGCGCCCCTACCGCGACGAACCGGGTCGCCACATCACAGAGGCCTTTCTGCCCGACCTCCATGCTGCGCCCGAATTGGAGCGCTTCCGGACAATGCCCCTGCCTGCGTTTCTGCAATCGGTGACGGGCTATCTGGGAGACAGTACGCTCTATCTCTTTCTGGATCAGTTCGAGGAATTCTTCACCGAGCTGCCCCGAGATGCGCAGGAACGCTTTGCGACCGAGTTAGCCGACTGTCTGGATGACGGCGGTCTGGACGTGCGCTGGGTACTCTCCTTGCGCAAAGAGTACTTTTCGAATCTAGCGCTCTTCCAGCCGCGCGTGGCGCCCTTTGAAAACGAGTACTTTCTGGCTGCGTTCCGGCCGAACGAAGCCCGCGCCGTCATCGTGGAGCCGGCTGCCAAACACGGGGTAACCTACGAGAGCGAAGCCCTGGTCGACGCCATTCTGGACGATCTACGTGAAGAAGATGGCAGCCTGCAACCGCCTCAGGTTCAACTCGTCTGCTACGAACTCTTTGAAGAAGCCCAGGTTTCGCCTACGCCCCAGACGATCACTGCCGCGCTCTACAATCAGCCCCGGGGAAGCGGTCAGTCCGGCGCCCGGGGCATCCTGGGCAATCATCTGAATCGCGTGCTGGAACGTATGCCGGCAGCCGACCGCGAGTTGGCCCATATCATCCTGGAGGGGATGGTTTCCTCCCAGGGCCGGCGCATGCTCGCAACCCAGAAAGAGTTGACTGCCTACGCGCAACAGCGTGATTCGTCGTTTGACGATGCCCAAATTGCCGGCGCGCTGCGCCGCTTGGTTGACAGCCGCCTGCTGCGCAGCGATGAAGATGAGAACGATGTCCCAGTCTACGAACTGGCCCACGACTACCTCTTGGGTGAGATCCAGCTGGACCCAAGGGTTCTAGCCCAGAAGGCGGCCCAGGAACTGCTTCGGCAGGAGACGGCGGCCTATCGACAGTTCGGAACGCTGCTGAGTGAAGACAAATACGAGATTATTCATAGCCAGAGAGCTTCACTCCTGCTGGACGAACAGAGTGAGGCACTGTTGCTGAAGAGCGAAGCGGCGCTTCAGCAACAGGAGCAGGCTCGGGAACGGAGCCGCCGGCGCGTCTTGAATCGCACGCGTTGGGCCCTGGCCGGCGCGCTACTCGCCCTGCTCTTTGCCACGATTGCCGCCGTCCCGACGGTTCGAGACCAGCTGCGCCGCAACGATGCCCGTAGGCAAGGACGATTGATTACGATCCCGAGTTCGACTGCCCTGCTGGGCGATGCAGAACTCAGCAAAGCCGACCTAGCCCTGCCGGAGATGCAATATGATGTGCCCGGATTCCAGATCGAAGAGGCGGAGGTTTCGATTCGGCGCTACTTGCTCTGTGTTGAATCGAAGGCATGCAGTCCATCAAACGCCGATCCGATCGAGTATGAACCGCCGGCGCGTTGGGACTATCCCGTCACCTATGTGACCTTCTATCAAGCCGACGACTTCTGCAGGTGGATCGGAAGGCGTCTACCTTCGGCGGAAGAGTGGG
>CAYZLP010000300.1:0-6290 GCA_964478635.1 uncultured Caldilineaceae bacterium | reverse complement strand
TGGTCAACCGGATCGTCCGGCAGGTTGCCGGACCTACGAAAACCATGGTCTCGTAGTGCGCTCAGTTTAGGTCGATCTTCTTCGTTGGTCAGTCGCCAAATCCCGAGTCTCGCCGTGGCCCTTTCAGCATGACAGCGCGCTTGCCCGCCGGCGACGCCTAGGCCGGTGTGATTTCAAACGCGTCTTTCGTCCCCGGCAGCAGGCAGTAGAAGAGGATCAGCCCGTTGACGATGAGCGTCGGCAACATGGCCTGCCAGGTTGATTGGCCAATGATGGAGAGTACAGCCAAAATCAGATTCAGGGAGGCAAGCACGACCAGAAAGAGCCAAGCCCGGGCGTCCACCTTCCACAGACTCCAGACCAGCCAGAAATAGATGGCGGCCAGTATGCCCCACAGCGCCGCCCCGATCAAGTTGAAGTCAAAAAAGTTCACCTCGCGGCCGAAATAGGTTGTCTTGATCGGCCACAGGTGGAGCATCTGCAGCGTGTGAATCGTGGCCGCAATCCCGGCCAGCGCCGCCAACACGGCCAGCAGCGTGACGCCAATCGGTCGCCGTTTGGACATGACATGCCCCTTTGGGAGAATGGTTCGAATCTGACGATTAAAGGGGCCAACGCCCCGCATGCTCACCAGTGTACCACCGCCCATTAGGCCGCTTCAAACCATGCCGAACGATGGACCGCGGAAGCTGGCCGGATCCAACCGATCTGGGCCGGCCAAATCAATGTCAGACAAGCCGAGAGTATCCGCCTCATCCGGTCTCTTCCGCGGCCCATTTTTTCATCCCAACCCATTTCCGCGCATGAGAACCACGCCGAGCAGGACGCCGGCCATGGAGATCAAGCCCCACCCCATCAGGTTCAATGCGATCAATTCAAATCCTTCGACCGTGCGACGCCGTCGCCCTAGGGATTTGTAGCCCTCGAGCACAAGCGCAGTGGCCAGGAATGTTACTGCTGCCATTGTCACAAGCAAATCGATACCGTCCATGGAATGCCTCCTTGTCGAGCAAAGCTGCGTACAATGGTTCAACTTTGAGTCATTCAAATCGGGGATGGAAGTCAGGATACGCCATTTCCGGACTGCGCGCGTGACATTTGGGGGACGGCTGCTTGGCTTGTTGCGGACGAATACAAGACATAAGCCTGCGCTCTGTGCGCCGTTTGCTAGACCGGCCGCCCACGCGTGGTAGACGTTCTCTCTACGCCAAACGGACGAAAAGCGGCATCTCGGTATGGCCGGTTTCATGCTATGATGAAGCGAAATGCTCATACTGGCGGATCCCATTCGGTCAACCGGTTACTCAGCGAATAGGAAGAAGGCCATGTTCGAAGAATCGAGCGCATATCGGCGCCATCCGTTGGACGCAATCTTCGCACCGCGCACCGTCGCCGTCATCGGCGCCAGCGAAGAAGAAGGCAGCATGGGCCGCACCCTGCTCTGGAATCTGATGAGCCATCCCTTCGGCGGCACCATCTTTCCCATCAACCCCAAGCGGGAAAACGTGCTCGGCATCCATGCGTACGATAACGTGGCCGACGTGCCGGCGGCGATCGACCTGGCGGTCATTGCCACGCCGGCGCGCACGGTCCCCGCCATCGTGCAGGAGTGCATTGCTGCCGGCGTCAAGGGGGCGGTCATCATTTCAGCCGGCTTCAAAGAGATCGGTGAGGAGGGCCGACAGCTCGAGCAGGAGATCCTCGCAACAGCCAAGCAGGCCCAAATGCGCATCATCGGCCCCAACTCTCTGGGCGTCATGAGCCCCCTCACGGGCATCAATGCAACTGTGGCCAAAGGGCTGGCCCGGCCGGGCAACATCGGCTTCATCAGCCAGAGCGGCGCGCTCTCAACCGCTGTCCTCGACTGGAGCTTCCAGGAAAATGTGGGCTTCAGCGCCTTCGTGGCCGTAGGCGGGATGCTCGACGTCGACTGGGGCGACCTCATCTATTACATGGGTGAAGACCAGCGCACGAAAGCCATCGTCATCTACATGGAAACCATCGGGGACGCGCGCTCCTTCCTCTCGGCGGCGCGCGAGGTTTCGCTACAGAAACCGATCATCATCATGAAGGCCGGACGCACCGAAGCCGCAGCCAAGGCTGCGGCCTCTCACACGGGGGCGCTGGTTGCCAGCGATGACGTCATGGATGCGGCGTTCCGCCGCTGCGGCGCCCTGCGGGTGGATCGAGTCGCGGAGATGTTCGCCATGGCCGAAGTGCTGGCCAAACAGCCCCGCCCCACGGGCCCCAATCTGACCATCGTGACCAATGCCGGCGGGCCCGGCATCCTGGCGACCGACGCGCTGCTGGCCACGGGCGGCCGGCTGACGCCCCTGGCCGAAGAGACGTTGGCAGCTTTGGATGAAGCCCTGCCCCCCCACTGGAGCGACGACAATCCCATCGACATCCTGGGCGACGCCACCCCCGAGCGCTATGCGAAAGCCGCCGACATTGCCCGCAAAGATCGCAACAGCAACGGGCTGCTGGTCATCCTGACGCCCCAGAACAGCACCCGTCCCACCCAAACGGCCGAACAGCTCGTGCACATCTTCGAAGAGCGACAGCGCAAACCTATCCTCACCTGCTGGATGGGCGGGCCGCGGGTAACGGCCGGCATGAATGTGCTCAACCGGGCGAATGTTCCGACTTTTCCCTATCCCGATACGGCGGCCCGGGTCTTCAACTACATGTGGCAGCACGCACGCAACCTGGAAAGTATCTATGAGACGCCGTCCCTGCCCACCAGCTCAGAGGGCGAACAGGCGGATCAACTGCGCGCAGCGCAACTCATCGAAGAGATCCGGGCCGGCGGGCGCACGCTTTTGACCGAGTATGAATCCAAACAGGTCTTTCAGGCATACGGGCTGCCCGTTGTGGAAACTCGCTTGGCCCGCAGCATCGGTGAGGCCGTTGCCGCAGCCAACGCCATCGGCTACCCTGTGGCCGTCAAGCTCCACTCGGAGACCCTGATCCACAAGAGTGACGTGGGCGGCGTCCGGCTCAATCTGCGCACAAGCAACGAAGTGCGCACGGCCTATGAAGCCATCGAGAGCAATGTGCGCAACAAGCTGGGCGACGGCGCCTTCCAAGGCGTGACCGTCCAACCCATGGTCACGCTAGACGGGTACGAGCTCATCGTGGGCAGTACGTACGATCCCCACTTCGGGCCGGTGCTGCTCTTCGGTACGGGCGGTGTACTGGTCGAAGTCTTCCGGGACCAGGCCCTGGCCCTGCCCCCTCTCAATACGACCCTGGCCCGGCGCATGATGGAGCAGACCAAGATCTACGAAGCGCTCCAGGGCGGCCGCGGCCGCCGGCCCGTGGATCTGGAGCAATTGGAGGGATTGCTGGTCCACTTCAGCCACCTGGTCGTGGAGCAGAAATGGATCAAGGAGATCGACATCAACCCCCTGGTCGCGGCCGGGACGCAGTTGATCGCCCTTGATGCTCGCATCATCCTGCACGGCCCCGAAATGACCGAGGACACCATCACGGCGCCCGCCATTCGTCCCTACCCCGAGCAGTACGTGGAGCCCTTCACCATGCGCACGGGCGAAGAAGTGCTGATTCGCCCGGTCCGTCCCGAGGATGAGCCGCTCATGGGCGCGTTCAACCGCACGCTCTCGCCCCACAGCATCTATCTGCGCTACTTCCACCCCGTGTCGCCCCAGCACCTGACCTCACACGAGGAGCTGGCCGGCATGTGCTTTATCGACTATGACCGGGAGATGACGCTGGTGGCGGAGTACAGAGACCCACGGGGGTATGTCGAAATCGTAGGCATGGGTCAGCTCCGCCAGCTAATTGGCAGCGACGACGCCGAATTTGCGGTGCTGGTGAACGATAGCTATCAGCGCACCGGGTTGGGCACGGAGTTGCTCTCCCGCCTGCTCGATATCGGCCTCATCGAAGGCGTGGACAGAGTCATGGCGGAAATCCTACCCGAAAACGAGGGCATGCGCCGCGTCTGCCAGAAGTTGGGCTTTGAGATCAAGCGGGTTCCGGGCACCCGGGTCATCTACGCCGAGATCCCCATGGAAAGATGGGCTAAAATCCGCAGCGGTGAGGTCGTGGTGGAAGCGACGGAATAATCCAATTCACCCGGCGCTATCCGCCCCAACTCACCATCTGTTCGTGCCCGAAGCCGAATTCGATGGGCACGTCAATGGGAAGGGGACGCTTGTTGCCGCCGTCGGCGTCCATGACCCAGATGCGCCACGGGCCGGCCTCCTCATCGTCCGTCCGGTTGCTGAGGTAGGCAATGTGCCGGCCGTCGGGACTCCAGGCCGGGGCGACGTTGCTGGGCAGCTGGTCGACCAGCGTCGTTTCCGGACGCGTTAATGCCCGGGGCGTGTCGGCGCCGCCCGGGGGCACCGTAAAGATCTCCCAGTGGGGACCCTGGCGGGCATGAAACGCGATCAGGCCGCCGTTGGGCGCCCAGTCGGCATCGTCGGTCCAGCGCTCGGCGTATACCTGGCGCGTTTCGCCGTCGGGCGTATCTTCGGTGATCTCGATGGTTGCGGCGGAATCGTAGACGATGCCGGCCTCGTTCCAATCGGGCGCGCGGGCCGAGTTCAGGACGTTCAGGTCGCGGTACTCATCGCCATCTGCATTGACCCGGGCCAGGGCGAAATTCTGGCGCTCCGTGCGCCGTTCGCTGGGCAAGCAGCCGGGGAAGATATCGGGGCAGACCTGACTTTCCTGGACACAGATGCCAAAACCGAGATCGTAGCACTGGTACGTGCCGTCACCCCGGCTGAAGACAATCCAATTGCCGTCGGGGCTCCACTTGGGTGATGTAAGCAATTCACGGCCACCGAATACAGCGCGTTCATTGGTGCCGTCGGTGTTGATGGCCCAAACACCGTGGTCGCCACCGTAGCGAGTAAAGACCACCTTGCTCCCGTCACGGCTCACATCGGGCTCATAACCTTTGGTCAAAAAGCGCAAGCTGCCCGTATCGAGATCGTAGACGTAGATGTCGCCGCTGACCTTGGTTTGAAAGACCATGGTACCGCTCAACCCAGTCGGGCCCGTTGCGGCACTGCGGACGGGCGCCGCCTGTTGTGCACCGTCATCCTCCTCGGCCGGCGCCGGCGTCGCTTCATCCTCTGGGGCCACAGGCGTGGCCGTCGTCTCAATCTCTTCCGGTGCGGCAGATTCCGACGGCGTCTGAGTATCATCGCTCGTGATGGGCAGATCCGCCACCGGATCGCTCAGGCGCATGAAATTCACCGAGACCCAGCCCGAGGCAATGCCCTCGTCGGGGAGCTCGATCTCCACCCACGGCGCGGCGCCGTTGCGGCCGATGACCTTGAACGCTTCGTCCGGATAGGCTTTGGCCACGACGGCAAACTCGGTACCGGGGCCCGAGCGAATATTCAGGCGTGAACCGGTCAGCTCGACCGTACCCGAGACATCCCCCTCTTCCAAGACGGGGGTCGGGCGGGGCGTGGGCGCAGCGCTGGTCACCGTCGTTTCCTCGGCCGGCTCCTCTGTAGCCGGCGTTTCCGTTGCCGCGGCGGTCAACTCCTCATCGGGGTCCGTCGTCGCCTCTTCCTGGGCCTCGGCGGTGGTTTCCTCTTCAGGCATGGCCGTACCGACAGCTTCCTCTTCGGTTTCTTCTTCGGTCATGGGCGTTGCAGAGGATGCGGCCACGACGTCACCGGCCGCTTCCGCTTCGTCGGACATTTCCGCCTCATCGGACGCCATGGCCTCCACGGCATCAATCACCGGCAATTCATCGACCTTAAAGGCAATCACGTTTTCGGCGCTTACCCAACCTTGCGCGCCGGCGCTGGTGGCGCCCCGCAGCCAGGCCCCATCCTCCGTGCGACCGTCGATTGAAATCGAGTTGCCCACATTCAATTCTGCAACCGCCTGGCCGTCGGGCGCATCAAGGAGTTCAGCGCCACGGGCGCCCACCACGGCCAGGCTCCCGCCCAATGGCCGCCGTGCGCTGGACGCGGCAGAAACCGTCGGCGCGGGCGTAGCGGTGGGCTCCGGCGTCGGCGAAGGCGTGGCGGTCGGCGTCGCAGTCGGTTCCGGAGTCGGTGTGGCCGTCGGCGTATTGGTCGGGCGAGGGGTGTTGGTCGGCCGCGGTGTGGCCGTGGCCGCCGCGTCGGCCCCGGTTTCCTCTTCTGCAGCCGGCGTGGCCTCCTCTTCAGCCGGCGTGGCCGGGGCGGCCGTGCCGGTGGCGGCACGGCCGGCTTCATCAAGGACGGGCAGTGAATCGACGCCAAAGAAGACGACATCTTCGACCGCGACCCAGCCTTCATCGCCGGTCCGCA
>CAYZLP010000299.1:0-6296 GCA_964478635.1 uncultured Caldilineaceae bacterium | reverse complement strand
CAGCCAGCGTATAGAAGATGATGACGGCGAACAGAACAATCACAAAGCCATAGGACAGTAGGTAGTTGCCGACGCTGGTGTGTTTGTTTGTGGGAGTCTGTGCAGCCATTATGTCCCTCTACGTTGCGCTTGCAGCCGCAGCCATCAGGTCATTCTTCGATGCGGTCTTGTCGTACGCTTCGACAATGCGTCCCCGGTTCATCACCAGGTACCGATCCGCCATCGCCATCATCTCTTCGATTTCCGAGGCAATCACCAAAATCGCGGCGCCGGCTGACGCAAGCTCGAAGATGATCTCGCGAATCTCGGCTTTCGCTCCGACATCCAGTCCTCGGGTAGGTTCATCCATCACGTAGATGGGTGGATTTCTCTCCAACCAGCGGCCAATGACCACCTTTTGTTGATTCCCCCCCGAGAGCGTACGCACCGGCTGCGCCACCGAGGAGACCACAATGTTGAGACGCTCAACAAATTGCTGTGCCAGTCGATTTTCCAGTGCGCTGTCTACGAGACGCCACCGATTGCGCAAGTAGGGAAGATTCGCCAGCGAAAGGTTCTCTTGGACGGACATGGGCAGCAGCAATCCTTCACTGCGCCGGTCCTCCGTAATGAAGCCAATCCACCTGTGTGCGTTCCGCGGGTGGATGGCCGTGAAGTCTTCGCCGGCCCGTACGCGAATCGTGCCGCTGTCCACTGGATCCAATCCGACCAAAGACCTGGCCAGTTCCGTGCGACCGGACCCGAGTAACCCCCATAAGCCAAGCACCTCACCACGATGGAGCGTAAATGAAATCTCTTCGAGTACCCCGGCTCGATTCAGATGGGTGACCTGCAAAACGGCCTCGCCAATTTCCGCACCCTGATGGACGTAGCTTTGGGCAATTGCCTTGCTGCCTATCATGAGACGGACGATCTCTTCGCGGGTCATTTCGTCCAGCATGCCGCCGCCCACGGTTGTGCCGCTGCGCAAAACCTCAACGCGGTCACATATTTCGTACGGCTCGTCCAAAAAATGGGTGATGTAAATGACGGCAACATTGTCCTGTTTCAGCGTGCGAATCACATCAAACAGACGTTCTCGCTCACGGCTGGTCAGGGATGAGGTAGGTTCGTCGAAGATAATAATACTCGGTGCGCCAAGCAGGGCGCGTCCGATTTCTATCATCTGACGGTCGCCTGCGCTGAGATGTTGGACCGGTGTATCGACCGAAAACCGGCAGCCGAGGCGGTTTAGGATTTTCTCACTCTCCACACGCATAGTTTTCCGGTCAATAAGGCCGCCATGGGTGGGAAAGCTGGTAATGAACATGTTTTCGGCCACGGTGAGCGTCGGTAACATGGCCATTTCCTGATGGACGAAAGCAATGCCCTGCTGGGCTGCATCCAGCGGCGTACGGATTTGCACTTCCTTGCCGTCGATCATGATGGTTCCGGCATCGGGTCGCTCAACGCCGCCCAATACGTTCATCAGCGTGCTTTTGCCCGCACCATTAGCGCCCAGCAGAGCCAGCGCCTCACCAGAGTAGGCTTCAAGATTCACATTATCCAGTGCCTGCACGCCGGGATAACGTTTGCTGATGCCGGTCATTTGTAGATGAGCTTGCACCACGAGCTTCTCCTAGCGCCGCCGCAATGAATCCAGCGCCACAAAGGTGATGATGACCACGCCTTTGACGATAAGACTGGTAAAGAAAGGCACGCGCATCATGTTCATGCTGTTTGAAATCATGGTGATGATAATCGCACCCAGGACGGCCCCAATGGGCGAGCCGACGCCGCCGTAGATGCTCACCCCGCCTACGACTGCGGAACTGACCACATCCAACACCACGCCGTCATTGCCCATGGTGGCAGCTGCAGAACCCAATCGAGCCGTCAGCAGGATGGATGCCAGCCCCGCAAAAAAGCTGGAGAAGACATATGTGCCGAAAAGTACCCGAGCCGTTGGGATGCCGGATGCCCTCGCAGCTGGTTCGTTGGTACCTACTGCGTAGAGCCAGCGCCCGTATACGCTGCGCTTTATCCAGAAGGTGACGATGAGACTCACGATCAAGAGGAAAATGACCGGGACCGGGATGATCCACACCCTGTAGAGAACTGTATCGATGAAGGCTTCGGGAATCCCTGCGACACTAACCGAATTGGTGATCCAAATGGAAGTACCCGTTGCAACCGTCATCATGGCCAACGTGACGACAAACGGGATCATCTTCAAGTATGCGACCGAGAAGCCGTTGATGACGCCGGCTGTGCTCGTGACTGCCAGCATCAGCAGGGCCGCCAAAATGGGATTGCCACCGTCGCGCATATACATGGCGCCGACGATTGCACCGAGAGCCATGACGGATGGGATCGACAGGTCGATGCCTCCCCCGATAAGCACCGGTGTGATGCCAATCGCCATAATGCCAAGCGCAGAAGCCTGCATTAGGATGTTGACGATATTTCGTGTGGTAAAGAAGTTGGGCACAAATAGGGCCAGGAGCAGAAGAACGACAATCAGCAAGATTACCGGGAGAAAACGCAGCCACCGGTCGCTCCGCCATTTCGAGCGGTTCGCAACTGGCGTCTTGCCTGCATCGGCCTCAGATGCGGACATAATTCGCCTCTAGCGAAAATCGTAACGTCGCAAAAAAGTCAGAATTTCGGGCTATCTACTTGACGCTCAAAGCGAGGTACGTCAACAATTTACGTCAACAATTGAAGAATATGCCTAATATACCACCGGCCAGGCGATCTGCAAAGCGCCTCGATTACCTGGCGGCGAGAGTTCTTCATTCGATTCTACCCGCCGTCAGACAAGCCCGTGCTGCTCAACAAGGAGAGCGGAGAGACGGGCGCGCCCGCCGCCACCTCGGCAATAAGCGTCGGAATGGCCGGCGAGCGCTGGGGGAGGTCCGCCATTTCCTCCAGCGTGAACCAGGCCGCGCGTTGGGAGTGCTCGTCCGGCGTACACTTTGGCGCGGGATCGCCGGCGGGGCTGGCCAGGAAGATGACGTGCACGCGCGTCATATCTTCGGCGATGGCTGCATGCTTGATTCGAACAATTCCTTCCAACCGCACGGCTACGCCTGCCTCTTCCAGCGTCTCGCGAATGGCGGCATCAAAAAGGTTTTCGCCCGGCTCCACCCCGCCGGCCGGAATGTACCAGGGGTTGCCGTCCAGATTTTCCTGTATGAGGAGGAAGCGATTCTCGTGGCGGACGATGACCATGGCAAAGAAGCGGCTGGGAATCGGCGCGCGCGGCATGGTGGCGTTTCTCCTTTGTCACTTATAGAGACATTATTTGAACTTCGTACATTCCTCCAGAGCGGAAACCGGCGGGAATGTACGAAGTTCAAATAATGTGACAATTAGGCTTCCGCTTCCGCCGCGTCATCGTCGGCGGGTGCTGACGCGGCTGTGTCCGGGGCTGCCTCATCGGCCGCAGCCTGCAGCGCAATGGCCCGAGCCAATTCCGGATGAAGCTGCCACTCCCCGTCGACCAGCACCCGGGCATCCCAGGGGAAGATCACCAGGGCATCGCTGACCCGGGCCACCTCTTGCGGCATGGGGTCGGCCCAGGTGTGGGCGAAGAGACTGGCGGTGATCACTTCTTCTGCGCCCCGTTCCTGGGCCCGTTTGGCGACCATCTCCAGGGTCTCGCCGCTGTCCGCCATCTCGTCGATCACAGCGACGCGCCGGCCGGCTACGCCCGACGTGACGTCGACTTTCCACACCGGGCGATCGTACACGACCCGGTCATTTACCCGCCGGGTGATGCGCACGGGGTACATCTCGCAGCGCAGGGCCGCGGCCACGAAGGTGGCGGGAAAGAGGCCGCCCCGCGCAATGCCGATAATGACGTCGACATCCCGGGCGGCAAGTTGTCCGGCCAACTGTTCGGCCAACTCGGCGAAGCGCGGCCAGCTGACTTCTTCGGTTCCCTCTCGGTTGGTGTAGTCGTAGCGTTGCGGCATAGGTGCGATCCGATGGTCAAATGTTGATTGTCGATGGTCGATTGTCGGTGGTCGATGGTCAATTGTCGGTGGTCGGTGGTTGACTGCTATTGGGCGACGCTTGGTGGTCGGAGACCAGGCGGCGGCTGTTTAGCGGGTGGTGAACCCAGATGTTGGGTTCGATATAGCGGCCCATGTCCATGGTGCGGTCGATTTCGATGGGGCACAGGGCGCCCGGGACGACGTAGTCGCCGCTTTCGGGAAAGGCAAGGCCGGTCCACTGTTCCCACTCGGCGACGGTGCCTTCGATGACCATGGACGGGTGCGCGATTTTCAGAATCTCGCCGCCACAGCGCCAGTGCACCCGGAGCCACGGGTCAAACGGCGCCCCATCCTCCACCTGCCAGCGGACGTAGCGCGCCATGGACGCCAAAGGGTAGCGGCTCTTGAGGGAAGGCCGCACGGCCACAATCACACCTTGGAGCCCTGCATCCGCGGCCCGCTGCCGTACGGCCTGGACCATGCGATAGCTGATGCCCTTGCCCTGGTATTCCGGCTGGATCGCAATCTCAAGGCCCATGAGCGCGTTGGGCACTGCCCCATTTTGCAGACCGGCAATCGCCCGCACGAATCCGTCATCCCAACCGACGGGCAGATCGTCCAGCGTGCCGTTCCAGGCCAGGGGCACGGTTTGGGCCACGGCTACCGGCGCATCCGCCTCCGCCAACAAGTAGAGCTGATAGGACGCGAAATCATCATGAAGATGGCGCCAAAGGGCATCGGCAACCTTGTCTTCAAACATGAAGCCCGGCCAGATGCGCTCCTTCTGAGGCCAGAAGCGATCTGCCAGGTCGGGCTGCTCGGCCAGGCTGGCAAGCCGGAGTTCGTTGGGCTCAACTGCGGACATAAGACGGATCCATCTGGTGAGAGCATCGGCTTTGCCGCACAGTGCTCCGCCTTGTAGTGGAGCGCATACGCGCACCGGCTCCGCTGCCGGCCTGTCTATAGTAGCATGACGGGCGGGTGACATTCAACTGTGGTTTTTTCGTTGGGTGCATTTCACGCCGGGGGCGTGTTTGTCACCCTGAGCGGGTCTGGCCAGGAATTTCGCCGTACGATCACGCCAGCGAAGGGTCTTGTCCTGGTTTGCCCCGAGACTGAAATGCACCCTTTTTCGTTGGGTGGACTGTGCTGTCAATAGCGGGATGAAGAACCGCGCAGATTCGGTAAATCCGCCTAATCAGCGTTCCGTTTTTTGGCCTGGCTGTATAGATACCTACGGGGAATGAAAATCCGCGCGGATCGGCTGCATCCGCGTCATCCGCGTTCCATTTTCAGGACAGACGGCTGGAGATTTGCACGCCAGACGCGCAAGGACGCCCAGGGGATGCCTTGCGCCATTCGTTCTGCTCGCTCCTCACCCCGTTCCCCTGGGCGTCTTTGTAACATTGTCAATGGATTGACGGTCGAGTGCATAAGCGCCGCTTGTCGTCAAATCAATGTGCCACAATCATAGATCGGGTTGCGTTTAACGGGCGTTTAATAGCTTACGGAAAATCAAAGCAAACTGATGCTGGTTTACGATAAGGGTTGAGAGCAACGGATCGGCAATCCGTTTGGCGGAAAAAATTTGCCATTTCCCAGACAAGAACCGGTAGGTTTGATGCGCCATTCGGCTAGATATAGATTTGGCCGCCGGGAGGCAGGAAGTGGCCGGCGGCATCGCTATGTGGGGCAAACGTTTGCCTTAGGGGTTTCTTTCAAAAGTTTATGGAAAATCAGGCTGGCGGCCAACGCTTCAAAGATAACCCAGGGCATGGGCGTGGGCCAGGGCTTTGCGAATCAGCTCGCGATACGCTGCCCGCCCATTTGTGTCGGCTGCCGCCATGGCGGCCAACGCATTGGTCAGAGCCTCCGGCAGAATCTGCTGGGTCGGTTCCAGCATGGCCCGGGCCGCGTCGCCGGCTCTGTCCAGATCGTCCCGGGCATAGGCAACGGCCAGCAGGGGCATCAAACCAATCCACTGAAACGGATAAGGGCGGCCTTCCCAGATGGCGGCCGCTTTCTCGGCGTGGTGCTGAGCTGCCGCTTCATCGCCGCGGCGGTAGGCCAGCCAGGCGGCATGGCCCTCGGCGGCGCCGATGTAGTACGGACTGCCCAGTCGAGTAGACAGGACTAGACTTTCGTCGACGAGATCCGCCGACTCTTCCACCCGGCCGAGTTTGCGCAGGGTGACCAGCAGGTAGATGAGCACCTGATTGCGCACCGGCGCGTTGCCGATGCGGGCCTCGCGCTGGTAGGCATCTGTCAGCGCAGAGAGCGCTGCTTCCAAGTCGCCCTTGAGAAGGAGCGCAAAGC